>CAZOYV010000020.1:23198-50333 GCA_964584075.1 uncultured Rickettsiales bacterium
GAAGTTCAGAGCCGCATGGACGCCCATCGGGGGCTCTACTTTCGAATTCCGGAAGTTGATGGCCGCATGGACGCCCAACTCGCGAGACGGCTGGCCTCTCCCGCGTTTCTGCCGGGCGCGAGGGGGCGGGCGGGTCTGGTAGGGTTCGGGGTGGCCCGAGGACGGGAAGGAGCGTCGATGGCGCAAGGGTCCAAGCTGGCGGTGGGGGCGGCGATCGCCGGGAACAGCGTCGTGATGGTCGGCAAGTTCGTGGCGTTCGGGCTCACCGGATCGGCCGCGATGCTGTCCGAGGCGCTGCACTCGGTGGCCGACGTGCTCAACCAGGTGCTGCTGATGGTCGGGATCGTGCGCTCGCACCACCCGCCGGACCGGCGGTTCCCGTTCGGGTACGGGGCCGAGCGCTACGTGTGGGCGCTGATGTCGGCGGTGGGGATCTTCTTCCTGGGCTGCGGCGTGACCGTGTACCACGGGGTGACCAAGCTGATGCACCCGCACGCCATCGAGCAGGTCGGCTGGGCCGCGGCGGCGCTGGGGCTGGCGCTGGTGGTCGAGGGCTACGTGCTGTTCGTGGCGATCCGGGCGGTGCAGCGCGACGCCGCGGGCCGGCCGTTCTTCCGCTACCTGCGGCGTCAGGCCGACCCGTCGGCGGTGGCGGTGATCCTCGAGGACTCGGCGGCGTGCCTCGGGGTGCTGCTCGCCGGGGCCGGGATCGCGCTGTCGCACGTCACCGGCTACCACGGCTGGGACGCCATCGCGTCCATCGCGATCGGGGGGCTGCTCGGCGCCGTGGCGGTGTGGCTGATCGTGCGCAACCGGGCGCTGCTGGTCGGGCCGGCGGTCCCGCCCGAGGTCCGCGAGCGGATCCAGGCCGCCATCGAGCAGCACCCCGCGGTGGAGAAGCTCATCCGCCTGCGCACGCGGCAGCTCGACCTGGAGACCCACCGCGTGGCGGCCGACATCGAGTTCGACGGCGCGGTGCTCGCCGACAAGCTCGAGGACGAGCTGAAGGCGGCCTACGCCGAGATCGACAGCTACGAGGACTTCAAGGCCTTCGCCGACCGCTTCGCCGACGACGTCGTCGAGCTGCTCGGAGACGAGGTCGACGCCATCGAGGCCGCCATCCTCGAGGCCGATCCCAAGGCCCGCTACCTGGACATCGAGACGGAGTAGGATCGAGCGGTGACGCGCCCGGCCCCGGCCCTCGCCCTCGTCGCGCTGCTCCCCGCCCTGGCGAGCTGCGACCCGTACGCCGACTGGCCGGAGACGGGGAGCTACTTCCCGTACGTGTACACGCCCGAGGACGACCTCGAGGACTACCACCACGTCCGCTGGGAGACCGAGACCTGGGACCCGGCCGAGGACTACGAGGAGGTCGGGCTGTACCTGCTCAAGGCCGTCGACCACCGGCCGTCGGCGCCCGACGAGTCGCTGGAACACTTCGCGCAGATGCGCGGGCGTATCCCGCCGCCCGGCGCGGGCACGACGCTGTCGCTGGTCGGCGACGTGATGTGGGTCGGCGACAACTGGGCGCACTACGCCGAGCCGGCCGCCCCGCTGCTGGACGGCGAGCTGCGGGTCGGCAACCTGGAGACGCCCACCTCGCCGGACCACCCCACCGGGCTGACCGAGCTGGGGACCTACGCGTTCAACGCGCCCCCCGAGATGCTCGACGGGCTACCGCTGGACCTGCTGCAGCTGAACAACAACCACAGCCTCGATGCCGACGACCTGGGGCTGGAGAACACCGTCGCCGAGGTGGAGGCCCGGGAGATCTTCCACCTGGGCGTGGACACCCACCGCAGCGTCGAGGTCGGCGACCGGGTGATCCGGTTCCTGTCCTACACCTGGGGCATCAACCGCCGGGACTACGAGTCCAGCCACGAGCTGTACGTGGTGCCGTTCGGCCACCTGGACGAGGCGGTCGAGCTGGACTCGATCGCCGAGGACATCCGCCGCAGCCGCAGCCAGGCCGACGCGGTGGTGGTGCTGCTGCACTGGGGCTTCGAGTACGAGTACTACCCGGACCCGCACTTCATGGTCCTGGCCCGCGAGATCATCGCCGCCGGGGCCGACCTGATCGTCGGTTCGGGGGCGCACGTCCTGCAGCCGCCCGAGATCTGCGCCGTCGACACGCCCGAGCAGGTCCCCGGGATCGGCACCTGCTCGGTGCGCGCGACCAACGGCGAGGAGGAGCCGCGCACCGCGGCGGTGCTGTACAGCCTGGGCAACTTCGGCACCGGGATGGCGACGATCCCGTGCCAGGTCGGGATGGTGGCGACGGCGACCCTCGACGGCCGCGACGTCACCGGGCTGGGCTGGGCCGCGGCGGCCACCGTCGAGGGTCCCGACGGCCCCGAGGTGCGCCCCCTCGAGGAGCTGCTCGACGAGCCCGAATACGCCGCCGAGGCCGACCGCCTCGACGCCCACCTCGGCACCGGCTGGAGGCGCTGAGCGCTCGCGGACGAGCTCCCGGCCCGGGCCGGGTAGAAGTCCCCCAATACGACCGGTTTTGCTGTGGTACACTCGCGCCCCTCCGCCCCCAGGGGGCGGATCCACGGACGAAAGCGAGCGCACGATGGCCAGGTACGAATCCATCGCCGACGTGGTCGGCAACACCCCGGTGGTCCGGCTGCACAACGTCGTCGACGATCTGCGGTGCAACCTGTGGGGCAAGTGCGAGTACCTCAACCCGGGCGGCTCGCTCAAGGACCGCATCGGGGTCCGGATGGTGATCGAGGGCGAGAAGGAGGGCCGCTGGAAGCCCGGCGACACCCTGATCGAGCCCACCTCCGGCAACACCGGGATCGGCATGGCGATGGCCGCCGCGGCCAAGGGCTACCACCTGGTCGTGACGCTGCCCGAGAAGATGAGCCTCGAGAAGCAGTGGACGATGGAGGCGCTCGGCGCCCGCGTGGTGCGGACCCCCACCGAGGCGCTGCACGACGACCCCGACAGCCTGTTCAGCGTCGCCGAGCGGATGGTCGCGGAGCTGCCCGACGCGTACATGCCCGACCAGTACAGCAACCCCAACAACCCCGACGCCCACTACTACGGCACGGCCCAGGAGATCCTCGACGACTTCGGCGACGACCTGCACATGGTGATCATCGGGGCCGGCACCGGCGGGACGGTCACCGGCGTCGGCCGGCGACTCAAGGAGGAGCTGCCCGGCTGCAAGGTCGTCGGGGTCGACCCCAAGGGCTCGGTGCTCGCCGGCCCCGGGCCGATCCACTCGTACCTCGTCGAGGGCATCGGCTACGACTTCATCCCGGACGTCTGCGACGTGTCGGTGGTCGACGAGTGGTACCGCTCCGACGACAAGGAGTCGTTCCTCGCCGCCCGGCGCCTGATCCGCGAGGAGGGGCTGCTCGTCGGCGGGTCCTCCGGCGCGGTGCTGTGGGCCGCGTGGCAGGCCGCCCGCGAGCTCGACGAGGGGCAGAACTGCCTGCTGATCCTGCCCGACTCGATCCGCAACTACATGACCAAGTTCCTCAGCGACGAGTGGATGGCCGAGCACGGGTTCGTCGAGGACGGAGAGGGCCAGTAGATGAAGTTCGACACCAAGTGCGTCCGCGCCGGCATCGAGCCCGAAGAGCACACCGGGGCGATCGTCCCGCCGATCTACCAGTCGGCGACCTACGTGCTGCCCGAGGTGGGGGTCAACAAGGGCTTCGACTACACCCGCTCGTCCAACCCCGGCCGGGCGATCCTCGAGGCCAACCTCGCCGGCATCGAGGGCGCCGCGCACGCGGCCTGCTTCGCGTCGGGGATGTCCACCGTCGACGCGATCATGAAGCTGTTCGACGCCGGCGACCACATCGTCAGCAGCGACGACGTCTACGGCGGCGTGTCGCGGCTGTTCAACAACTTCCTGACCCGCCAGGGGATGAGCTTCACCTTCGTGGACAGCTCCGACCCCGAGAAGGTCGAGGCGGCGATCCAGGACAACACCAAGATGATCTGGGTCGAGACCCCGACCAACCCGCTGCTCAAGGTCACCGACATGGAGGCGATGGCGGCCATCGCCCGGCGGCACGGCGTGCTGCTCGGCGTGGACTCGACGTTCGCCACCCCGGTGTACCTGCGGCCGCTGGAGTACGGCGCCGACATCGTGATGCACAGCACGACGAAGTACCTGTCGGGCCACAACCAGATCATCGGCGGCTGCGCGCTGACCAACGACGACGAGATCGGCCAGCGGCTGCACTACTTCCAGAAGTCGATCGGCGCGGTGCCGAGCCCCACCGACTGCTACCTGACGCTGCTGGGGATCAAGACCCTGGCGCTGCGGATGGAGCGCCACAGCGCCAACGCGCTGATCATCGCGCGCTACCTCGAGGAGCACGCCAAGGTCGCCACCGTGACCTACCCCGGGCTGCCCAGCCACCCGCGCCACGAGGTCGCCGCGCGGCAGATGAAGGGCGGATTCTCGGGGATGATCTCGTTCGAGCTCGAGGGCGGGATCCCCGCCGGCGTGGCGCTGCTCAACAACGTCGAGATGATCCGCCTCGCCGAGAGCCTCGGCGCGGTGGAGACGATGATCACGCACCCGGCGACGATGACCCACGTCGAGGTCCCCAGGGAGGACCGCCTGGCCCGCGGGCTGACCGACGGCCTGGTGCGGCTCTCCGTCGGCATCGAGGACGTCGAGGACATCCTCGAGGACCTCGACCACGCCCTGGACAAGGTCTCGGCCTGAACCCCGCGGGGGACCACCGGGCCCGCGCCGGGCGGTCCCCGCCAGGAGTCCCGCGATGGACACCGCTCCCGTTCGGTTCCGCTCCACCAACCACACCGTCGACGACTACCCCCTGGGCCGCGCGCTGATGACCGGGATGGCCCCCGACAAGGGGCTGTTCCTGCCGCACCGGATCCCGCCCATCTCGCGCGAGGAGCTGCTGGCGCTGCGGGACCTGCCCTACCCCGAGCTGGCGTTCCGGCTGCTGCGCAAGTACCTCGGCGACGAGATCAGCGAGCGGGGGCTGCAGGCGCTGTGCGAGGACGCCTACGACTTCGAGGTCCCGATCGACCACGTCCACCGCCGCCGCCACGTGCTGCGCCTCGACCGCGGCCCGACCGCGTCGTTCAAGGACTTCGCGGCGCGCTGGATGGGGCGGATGCTGGGGCACCTGGTGCGCAGCGAGGGCGGGCAGGACCTGGTGATCCTGACCGCCACCTCGGGCGACACCGGCAGCGCGGTGGCGCAGGCGTTCCACGACGTCGAGGGGATCCACTGCGTGGTGCTGTTCCCCGTCGACGAGGTCAGCAACCGCCAGCGCAAGCAGATGACGACGATCGGCGACAACGTCACGACGATCGGCGTCGACGGCAAGTTCGACGACTGCCAGGCGATGGTCAAGCAGGCGTTCAGCGACCCCGAGCTGGCCCACATCCGGCTGAGCTCGGCCAACTCGATCAACATCGGGCGGCTGCTGCCCCAGTCGGTGTACTACGTCCACGCCTACCTGCGGCTGGCGGACGTCGAGGCCGGCGAGCCGATCATCTTCTGCGTGCCGAGCGGCAACTTCGGCGACCTGTGCGGCGGGCTGCTGGCCCACCAGGCGGGGCTGCCGGTGCGGCGCTGGGTCGTGGCGACCAACGCCAACGACGAGGTCCCGATCTTCTTCGACACCGAGCGCTACGAGAAGATCGTGCCGTCGCGGACCTGCATCTCCAACGCGATGAACGTCGGCCACCCCAGCAACCTGGCGCGGCTGGTCGATCTGTACGGCGGCCACCTCGACGAGGTCGGGATCCTCCACGAGCTGCCGAGGATGGACGACATCCGCCGCGACATGTGGTCGGTGCCGGTGGACGACGCCTGGACGCGGCGCACGATCGTGCAGGCCTGGGAGCAGCACCGGACGATCCTCGAGCCCCACGGCGCCGTGGGCTGGGCCGCGCTGGAGGCGTTCTTCGAGGCCGGCGAGGCCGACCCCGACGCGCTGGCGGTGTCGCTCGAGACCGCCCACCCGGCCAAGTTCCCCGAGGAGATCCGGGCGCTGATCGGCGTCGACCCCGAGCCGCCGCCGGCGCTGGCGGGGCTGGACGAGCTGTCCGAGCATTACGAGACCATCGGCGTGGACTACGACCGCTTCAAGAGCATGCTGCGCCAGCAGTTCGACTAGGGGACCGCTGCGTCCCCGGGGGATGACCCGATGTCCGACGCGCCCGTCAAGTACGCCATCGTCCTGATCGACGGCTCCGCCGACCACCCCATCGAGCGCATCGGCGGCCGCACGCCGCTGATGGCCGCCCGGACCCCGGTGATCGACGCCCTCGCCGCGGCCGGCCGCTGCGGCACGCTCGCCACCGTCCCGGACGGCATGACCCCCGACAGCGCCGTGGCCAACCAGTCGGTGCTGGGCTACGACCCGCGGGTGACCTACCGCGGCCGCGGGGTGCTCGAGGCCGCCAGCCTCGGCGTCGAGCTCGGCCCCGATGACGTGGCGATGCGCTGCAACGTGATCGGCGTCGAGGACGGCCGCATCGCGGACCACTCGGCGGGACACATCCACACCGAGGAGGCGCACCCGCTGATCGAGGCGCTGCAGCGGGAGCTCGGCGGCGACGGGGTGGAGTTCCACAAGGGCATCTCGTACCGCCACCTGCTGGTGCTGCGCGGCGCCGAGCACCACACCGATCTGACGTTCTGGCCGCCCCACGACTTCGTCGGCAAGCCGCTCGAGGAGGCCCGCGTGCGGGCCAACGTGCCCGAGGCCGAGCCCACCGCGGCGCTGCTCAACCGGCTCACCGACGACAGCCAGCGGGTGCTGGCGGCCCACCCGGTCAACGCCGCCCGCCGGGCCAGGGGCCTGCGCGAGGCCGCGTCGGCGTGGTTCTGGGCCGCCGGCCGCAAGCCGACGATGGAGACGCTGCGGCAGCGCTACGGGATCACCGGCGCGGTGATCTCGGCCGTCGACCTGATCCACGGGCTGGGGCGCTACGCCGGGATGGACAGCGTCGAGGTCGAGGGCGTCACCGGGCTGTACGACACCAACTACGAGGGCAAGGCCGCCGGTGCGCTGCAGGCGCTGCGGGACCACGACCTGGTCTACGTCCACATCGAGGGCCCCGACGAGGCCGGCCACGCCCGCGACCTGGGGCTCAAGATCCACGCCATCGAGCAGATCGACCGGCGGCTGGTGTCGCGGCTGGTGGCGGGGATGGAGCAGGCCGGCTACACCGCCGTGGTCGCGGTGCTGCCCGACCACCTCACCCCGGTGGAGCGCGGCGACCACGTGGGCGAGCCGGTCCCGGTGCTGATCCGCGACCCCGAGCTGCCGCCCGACGACGTGCAGCGCTACGACGAGGAGGCGGTGCGGGGCGGCGCGCTGGGGGAGCTGGCCGGCGCGGGCTTCATCGACGCGCTGCTGTGGCGGCACCGCCAGAGATCGTGATTCCGTAGCGATCCCGAGACGTTACAAACGAACGTTCGTTCGACACACAACCGGCACAGCTGGCACACATCCGGCACACGCCGAGGCCGGGGTGCGGGCGGCCGTCTCGCCCCCGAGGACCCTCTCCTCGCCTGCGTTCTCCGGGAATCGCTCGCCCCGTCCAGAACGGGCACGTGGCTTGCACATCCCGCGCCGTCACATGGGAAGGAGCAGAGCCATGTTGGATATCGCGCGCGAGAAGAGCGAGACGGCGAAGAGATGGACGGTGGTGCTGGCGACGGGCGCCCTGCTGGGGCTGGCGGGCTGCGCCGAGTGGGACGACCGCTCGGCCTGGGAGGACGCCTGGGACGAGCTGCACGGCGAGCCGCGGACCGGCTGCTCGGGGGTCGTGCCCCCCGACGGCGGGCCGTTCGGGATGCGGGTCGCGCTGACCTTCGACGACGGCCCCGACCTCACCGACACCCCCGCGGTGCTGGACATCCTGGAGGCCCACGGCGCCCGCGGCACGTTCTTCATCAACGGCCGCAACGTTGACTCCGAGGCCGACTGGGCGCTGCTCCACGAGATGGTCGAGCGCGGCCACACGCTGGCCAACCACACCCACACCCACCCCAACGCGCTGTCGATCTCGGCGAGCAGCTTCGACTCCGAGATCGAGCGGACCCACGACGTCCTCGTCGAGGTGCTCGACGAGCACGGGCAGCAGCCGCGGTTCTTCCGCTTCCCGTACGGGGCGGCCGACTGCGACCGCGTCGCGGCGGTGGAGGACTGGGGCTACCACGTGGTCGGCTGGCACGTGGACACCGCCGACTGGTGCTTCCAGAGCTCCACCGGCGGGTACGGGTACTGCAGCCCGTCGACGTTCGGCTCGGTGCCGTCGGCCTACCGCGACGACTTCGTCGGGCTGGCGCTGTCGCAGGCCGACTCGCGGGACGGCGGGATCGTGCTGTTCCACGACGTGCACCGCTACACGGTGGACCACCTCGACGGGCTGCTGACCCGCTTCGAGCAGGAGGGCTACGCGTTCACCACGCTGGACGACGTCGCCACGTTCCCGCTGCTCAACGGCGAGACGCCGCCGCCGCAGCCGTGGGTCGGCGACCCCTGCGAGGTCGACGAGGACTGCGACTTCGCCGCCGGCGGGGCGTGGGGATACTGCCACCGTTTCGACGACCTCGAAGGAGACGGGCAGCTGGGGTTCTGTGCGCTGCCCTGCGACGGCTACTGCCCCGACCGCGGCGGCGAGGCGCCGACGTTCTGCGTGGCGTCGGACGACCCCGAGGTGGGGAGGTGCGTCTCCAAGACCGACGACCGCAACGACTGGTGCGAGGCGATCCCCGGCACGGTGCCGCAGGTCGAGGACCGCTTCGTGTGGACCAGCGGCGCGCCGGCGGCCAGCGCCGAGGTCTGCGTCGAAGCCCCTTGATCCCGCCGGCCGGCGGTGGCACTCCTGTCCCGGCGGAGGGCGGATGGAGCGACGGGACTACGACGCGGTGGTGGTCGGCGCGGGGAGTGCCGGGTCCGCCGCCGCCTGGATGCTGGCCGGGCACGGGCTGCGGGTCGCGCTGGTGGAGCGGCGCGCCCGCGAGCACGCCGGCCCCGGCTGGCACAATGCCGTGCCGCCGTGGATGCTCGACGTGGCCGGGGTCCCCCGGCCGCGCCCCCCGGAGCGGGCCGAGCTCGCCGGCGGGTTCTGCCTGCTGAGCCCCGACGGCCGGCACCGCGTGGCGCTGTCCCACAACCCGATCCAGCAGCTGGACATGCGCCGCCTGGTGGCGCGGCTGCAGGGCTACGCGCGGCAGGCCGGGGTGCACCTCCTGGACCGCGTCGAGCTGGACGCCGTGGAGCGGGACGGGGACCGCCCGCGGGCGCTGCTGGCGTGGCACCGACCCGCGGGGGACGAGCCCGTGGAGCTGCAGCTCCGCGCCGACCTGTTCGTGGACGCCAGCGGACTGCACGGGGCGCTGCGGAGGCGGGTCCCGGCGCTGGCCCGCTGCACGCCGCCCCCGGGCCGGCAGCACGTCTGCGTCGCGGCCCAGCAGGTGGCCGCGGTGGCCGACCCGACGGGGGCGCGGGCCTACCTGGAGCGGCACGGCGCGCGCCCCGGCGAGGCGATCAACTGGTCGGGGGTGCGCGGGGGATGGTCGACGCTGGCGCTGACGGTCTCGCGCGACCTGGCCCGCGTGGATCTGCTGGCGGGCACCACGGCCGACGTCGCCCGCACGGCCCCCGCCGAGCTGCTGACCGCGCTCCGCGCGCGGGAGCGCTGGATCGGCCCGCGGCTGCGCGGAGGGGCCGGGCCGATCCCGCTGCGGCGGCCCTACGACCGCCTCGCCGTGCCGGGGCTGGCGCTGGTGGGGGACGCCGCCTGCCAGGTGTTCCCGGCCCACGGCAGCGGGGTCGGGATCGGGCTGATCGCGGCGCGTACGCTGGCCGACGCGGTGGGCCGCGAGCTGGACCCGGGCTCGCAGGAGGCGACGTGGCGCTACCAGGCCCGCTTCCAGCGCCGCTGGGGAGGCCTGCTGGCCGCCTACGACGCCTTCCGCCGCGGGGTCCAGGCGCTGCGGGGGGAGGATCTCGGCGCGCTGATCGAGGCGCGGGTCGTGGATCCAGCGGGCACCGCCGCGGGGCTGGACGAGCGGATGCCTCCGCTGACCCCGGGCGCCGCCGCCGCGGCGCTCCGCGCGACACGCCACTCCCCGCAGCCGGTGGCCGCGATGGCCCCCGCGATCGCGCGGATGGCGGCCGCCCAGCCGCTGTACCGGCGCTACCCCGCGGAGCCGTCGGTGCGCGGCCTGCACGCCTGGTCGCGGGCGGTGGCGGGGCTGTTCGGCGAGGAGCCCGACCTGCGCTGATCGCGGCGGCAATAAAATGTAATTGTAAGTGCCTGACCCCTTCTTCGAGACCCGTCCTGCGGACCTTTCTGTCCCCGATCGGTCACGGACGTCCCCTGGGCGACGGGCACGTCGTTCTACGCTGGTAGCCACCCTGGAGGAGCCATGACCCGCTTCCTCGCCCTGTTGCTGGCCGTCGCCCCGTGGCTGCCCGGCTGCCCCGACGGCAGCGGGCTGGTCACCACCGGCGACGACGACGCCGCGGACGACGACGCCGCGGACGACGACGCCGCGGACGACGACGCCGCGGACGACGACTCCGGCGGCGGCCCGTTCGGCGACATCGCCGTGTCGCTGCACGACGAGTTCGAGAGCCTGATCGTGGTGGCCTGGGACCAGCCCGAGGACGCCAACGTGGCGGTCGAGTTCGCCTTCGACGGCCAGGACTGGGATCACAGCCCGTCCCGGCCGGTGTTCGCCGGCCCGGCCGAGCGGCTGGTGATCGGCGTGCCCTACGCCACCGACGCCGTGGTGCGGCTGGTACAGGACCCGGGCGGCGACGAGCTGGTCAGCGAGGCGATCGCGATCACCACCGGCGATCCGCCCGCCGGGATGCCGCGGCCCAAGGTGCTGTCCTCGGACCCCGCGGGCTGGGACGAGTCGATGCGCCACGTGTTCGCCGCGGTGGACGACGGCGCCTGGGACTTCGGCCGCTTCTACGTCCAGATCGTCGACCGCCAGGGCCGCGTGCTGTGGTGCTACGCCACGCCGCCGCAGTACGTCTCGCTGTACCCGCGACCGGCGGTGGACGGCAGCACGCTGCTGATCGACCACAACACGTTCTGGACCCAGTGGGACAGCGGCGCCGGCTCCGAGGTGCTGCGGATGCGGCTCGACGGCACGGTGGTCGAGATCCTCGACACCCCCGGCTTGCACCACCCGTTCACCGAGCTGCCCGACGGCTCGCTGGTGTGGGGCGCGGTGACCTACGGCAGCAACGAGACGCTGGAGAAGCTCACCCCGGACGGCCAGCAGTCCACGATCTTCGACTGCCAGGAGTTCCACGACGCCATCGGCGCCAACCAGTCGTGCGTCTCGAACACCGTGTCGTGGGACCCCGCCACCGATCACTTCCTGTTCTCGCTGTGGACCACCGAGTCGGTGATCGAGATCGACCACGCCAGCGGCGAGGCGGTGCGCTGGTTCGGCCAGCTCCCCGGCAGCTACGCGTTCGACCCGCCCGAGTCCCAGTTCTGGTGGCAGCACGGCGCCCAGCTGACCGCGGACGGCCACCTGCTGCTGTCGACCCACCGCACCAGCTACGGCACCGAGACGGTGGTCCGCGAGTACGCCATCGACGACGACGCGGAGACGCTCCACGAGGTGTGGAACTTCGGCGTCGACGACGGGGTCTACGGCGATCAGATGGGCGAGGTCCACCGCCTGCCCGGGGGCAACACGCTGCACAACTACGGCACGCTGCCCCGCCTGCGCGAGGCGACCCCCGACGGCACCGTGGTGTGGGACCTGATCTGGGACGACGCCGGCAACGTCGGCCGCTCCACGCCGATGGGCGCGCTGGACCCCCTGGTGCCCTGAGGCCCCGCCCGCCCGCTGACCCCCGATTCCCGCTATCATCGAGGTTCGCGCGACGGCTCGGCCCGGAGCGCGGGCGCGGGGGACGATGGTCGACCGCACGGCGCGATACGAGGATCTCGGCCCACTCGGCGCGGGTGGGATGGGCGAGGTGCGCAAGGTTCGCGATCGCGAACTCGGGCGCGTCTCGGCGATGAAGATCATCCGCGGGGAGCTGACCGACGACGACGGGGCGCGGGCGCGGTTCGCCGACGAGGCGCGGATGACGGCGCGGCTCGAGCACCCCGGGATCATCCCGGTCTACGAGGTCGGGCAGCGGCCCGACGGGCGGCTGTACTACACGATGCCGATCGTGCGCGGGCGGACGCTGACCGAGTCGATCCTCGAGCTGCACGAGGCGCTGCTCGAGGGCCGGCATCGCGGCCGCGGGGGCTTCACCTTCCGCGGGCTGGTGGAGGTCTACCGGCGGGTCTGCGAGGCGGTGGCCTACGCCCACGCCCGCGGCATCGTCCACGGCGACCTGAAGCCGGACAACGTGATGACCGGGGCCCACGGCGAGGTGTTCGTGCTGGACTGGGGGCTGGCGCGGGTGATCGCCCCGTCGGACCCCTCCCTGGAGCTGGAGTTCGTCGATCGCGAAACGGTGCCCGACCTGGGGGTGATCCAGGAGCCGGCCCCGACGATGGCCGGGACCCCGGCGTACATGGCCCCCGAGCGGCTGTGGGAGGGCAGCGCCGAGCTGACCCGCGCCGCCGACGTGTACGCCCTCGGCGCGATCCTGTACCAGCTGATGGCGGGCGCGCCGCCGTACGGCATCACCGATCCGATCGCGGTGGTGCAGAAGCTCGCCAGCGGCCCGCCGCCCGCCCCCGAGGCGGTGGCCCGGGACCGCGGCGCGCCGCCACCGCCCGAGGACCTGGTCGCGGTGGCGCTGGCCGGGATGGCGCGGGACCCCGCGGATCGCCCCGACGACGCCGAGACGCTGGGGCGCGAGGTGGCGGCCTGGATCGAGGGCGAGCGCGCCCGAGAGCGGGCCATGCAGCTGGTCGGGCGGGCCCGCGAGACGTGGACGGAGTGCGAGGAGGTGCGCGCCCGCGCGGCGCAGCGGCGCGCCGAGGCGGCGGCCTTCCTGGCGTCGCTGGAGCCCCACGCGGCCCCCGAGCGCAAGCGGCCGGCGTGGGTCCGCGAGGCCGAGGCCGACGGGCTCGAGGTGCGCGCCGCGCGGCGGGAGGCCGACTACCTGCAGGACCTGCGCGGGGCGCTGGCGCTGTCGCCCGAGCTGTCCGAGGCCCACGAGCTGCTGGCGTCGCACCACCGCACCGAGCACGAGGCCGCCGAGCGGGCCGGGGACGCCGGCGCGGTGGCCCGCGCCGCCAGCCTGCTGGAGGCCCACGACCGGCGGGGCCACCACCGCGCCTACCTGGCGGGCGAGGGCCGGCTGTCGATCCGCACCGACCCGCCCGGGGCCCGGGCGCTGCTGTACCGCTACCGCGAGGTGGACCGCCGGCTGAAGCCCGAGTACGTCCGCGCGCTGGGGCCGTCGCCGGTGGTCGAGCTGACGCTGGAGATCGGCTCGTACATGGTGCGGCTGTTGCACCCCGATCGCGCCGAGGTCCAGTACCCGGTGCTGGTGCGCCGCCTGGACCACTGGGACGGCGTGCCGGCCGGCGCCCGGGACCCCGCCCCGGTGCGGCTCCCTCCGGGCGACGCGCTGGGCGACGGCGACTGCTACGTCCCGGCCGGGTGGTTCCGCAGCGGGGGCGATCCCGCGGCCCCCGGCAGCCTGCCCCGGCGATGGCTGTGGCTCGACGGGTTCGTGATGCGCCGCGACCCCGTGACCCACGCCGAGCTGCTGGCGTTCCTCAACGACCTGGTCGAGCAGGGGCTGGGCCACGCCGCCCTCGAGTTCGTCCCGCGGCTGGGGGGCACCCCCACCGACGAGGCGGGGACGCCGCTGTACGGCGTCGACCCCGCCGGCCGCTTCACCCTCGACGGAGGCGACGACCGCGCCACCGTGGCCGCGGACCTGCCGGTGGTGTGCGTGACGTGGCGCGCGGCCTCGGCCTACGCCGCCTGGCGCGCGGACCGCGACGGCGTGCCGTGGCGGCTCCCCGGGGAGCTGGAGTGGGAGAAGGCCGCCCGCGGGGTCGACGGCCGCGCCTACCCGTGGGGCGACCACCTGGAGCCGGCGTGGTGCAACATGCGCGACACCCGCCCCGCGGAGCCGTCGATCGCCGCGGTCGACGCCCACCCCGACGACGTCAGCCCGTACGGCGTGCGCGGGCTGGCCGGCAACGTCCGCGACTGGTGCGCCGACGCGTTCCGCCCCGGCGGCCCCGTGCTCGACGGCGACCGCTGGGTGCCGCGCGAGCCTCCGCTCGAGGGGGTCCCGCGGGTGGGCCGCGGCGGCGCGTGGTGCGTCAACCCCGCGACGCTGCGCAGCGCCTACCGCTCGTGGTTCTCGCCCGGCTTCGTCGCCGACGACTCGCTGGGCTTCCGGCTGGTACGCTCGTGGCCGTGAACGGGAGGTCGAGATGACCGACGCCAGCGCCGACGCCCCGGACCGCCTGCGCCGCGAGCGGGACCTGTTCCTGGCGCTGCTCGAGCTCGGCGATCAGCGGGAGCTCCGGGCGTTCCTCGAGGGGGCGCTGCAGCTGGTGCTGGGCCTGGCCGGCGCCGAGAAGGGCTACCTGGAGCTGCACGACCCGGACGGCGGGCCACCGCGGTGGTGGATGGCGGCCGGCTGCACCGACGAGGAGATCGGCGGGATCCGCGACACGATCAGCCGCGGGATCATCGCCAAGGCGGTGGCCTCGGGGCAGACGATCGCCACCGCCTCTGCGGTGCTCGATCCCCGCTTCGAGGGCTACCAGAGCGTGCAGGCGCACCGCATCGAGGCGGTGCTGTGCGCGCCCATCGGCGGGGAGCGGCCGCTGGGGGTGGTGTACCTGCAGGGGCGCGGCGAGCCCGGGCCGTTCGAGGACGCCGACCGCGACCTGGCCGAGCTGTTCGCCCGCCACCTGGCCCCGCTGGTGGACCGCCTGCTGCTGCGCCAGGAGAGCCTCGAGCAGGCCGACCCGACCCGACCGTGGCGGGACAAGCTGGAGGTCGAGCAGCTGGTCGGGCGCAGCCCCGCGATGGCCGACGTGCTGCGCACCGTGGCGCTGGTCGCGCCGCTGGACATCGGGGTGCTGCTGACGGGGCCCACCGGGACCGGCAAGTCGCTGGTTGCGCAGGCGATCCACCGCAACGGGCCGCGGGCCGGGCGCCCGCTGGTGGAGATCAACTGCGCGGCGATCCCCGAGACGCTGGTGGAGAGCGAGCTGTTCGGGGCGCTTCCCGGGGCGGCCACCGGGATCACGCGCAGGATGGACGGCAAGGTCCACGCCGCCGACGGCGGGACGCTGTTCCTCGACGAGATCGGGGAGCTGCCGCTGGCGGCCCAGTCCAAGCTGCTGCAGCTGCTGCAGTCGCGCCAGTTCTACCGGCTGGGCTCCAGCAAGCGCGAGACCGCCGACATCCGGATCCTGGCCGCCACCAACCAGGACCTGGAGGCCGCCGTCGCCGACAAGCGGTTCCGCGAGGACCTGTACTTCCGCCTCGCCGTGGTGCCGCTGCGGATGCCGGCGCTGCGCGAGCGCGTCGAGGACGTCCCGCTGCTCGCCGCGCACCTGCTGGCCGGCGCGGTGCAGCGCCACGGGCTGCCGCGGCTGCGGCTGGCGCCCGCCGCCGGGGTCGCGCTGCAGTCCGCCGAGTGGCCGGGCAACGTGCGCGAGCTGGCCAACGCGGTGGAGCGCGCCGCGGTGATCGCCGCCGGCGAGGGGGCCGCCGCGGTGGAGTCGCGGCACCTGTTCCCCGACCGCGCCGATGGCGGCGGGGCGTCCACCGCCGAGGAGGGGCTGACGTTCCAGGAGGCGACCCGCCGGTTCCAGCGGGAGCTGCTCTCGCGGACCCTCGACGACACCGGCTGGAACGTCTCGGAGGCCGCGCGCCGGCTGGATCTGGCGCGCTCGTACCTCTACGAGCTGATCAAGGCCCACGGGCTGGAGCGGAGCTGAGCGCCGTCAGCGGTCGGAGGCCTCGTCCTCGAGCTCCTCGACGCGCTCGTCCACCTCGCGCAGCAGCTCGCGCATCGCCCGGTCGGAGATCGCGCCCTCGCTGTGGCTGCCCAGCAGCGCGTCGCGCTCGATCATCAGCAGCGCGTGGCGCAGCTCGCTGAACGCCTCGCTGCGGCGGGCCTCGTCGGACTCGTGGATCTCCCGCAGCGCCAGCTTGCTCTCCTGGATCCGGGCGTCCAGCTCCTCGTGGAGCGCCTCGTAGGTCGCGTCGTCGACCAGGTGCTCCTCGCGCTGGCGGTGTAGCTCGCGCAGCGCCGCGCCGGTGGCCCGCATCCGGCCCTGGAGCAGGTCCAGAGCGTGGCGATCGCCCCCCCGCATGCCCAGGCCGAGGCGGCGGATCAGCGGCCCGATCGACAGCCCCTGGATCAGGATCGAGAGCAGCACCGTGCCGAACGTCAGGTCGACGATCAGCGCCCGGTGGACGAACGAGTGGGGCAGCGACAGCGCCAGCACCATCGACAGCGCGCCGTGCAGCCCGCCCCACCACAGCACCACCTTGTGGCGCGGCTCGACGCGCTCCTTGGACCCCCGCAGCAGCGGCGTCAGCCCCCACACCGCGACGGCACGGGCGGCGAGCACCGCCAGCCACGCCAGCACGATCCAGTGGGCACGACCGGCCAGCCGGACCAGGTCGACCTCCAGCCCGATCAGCAAGAACACCAGCGAGTTGGCCACGAACGTGACCGCCTCCCACAGCGAGACCACCGCCACGCGGGTCGTCGGCGACATCCCGTAGCGGCCCCCGTAGTTGCCGCTGAGGATCCCCGCCGAGACCACGGCGATCACCCCCGAGGCGTGCACCGCGTCGGCCAGCAGGTACGAGCCGAAGGCGACCACCACGGTCATCGTCAGCTCCACGAGGTGGTCGTCCACCTGGGTCGTGATGAACGACTGCACGGCGCCCAGCGCGGTGCCGACGAGCACACCGATCCCGACCTCCCACAGCAGCAGCCGCACGACCCACGCGGCGTCGACGTGCTGGGCGGCGGCGTCCCCGTGGACCCCGACCCCGAGCACCGCGGCGAGCGCCGCGAACAGCACCACCGCGATGCCGTCGTTGACCAGGCTCTCGCCCTCCATCACCATCCGCAGCCGGCGGCTGACCCCCATCTCCTCGAGCAGCGCCAGCACCGAGATCGGGTCGGTGGCGCAGATCAGGGCACCGAACAGCAGCGCGGCGAGCAGCGGCAGGCCCGCGTCGAACAGGCTCAGCTCGCCCCAGGTGAGCAGCCCTCCGACCAGCGCCGACAGCGCCACCCCGACCACCGCCAGCAGCCCGATCGTGCGCCACGCGCGGGCCACGTCGCGGACCGTGATGTGGAACGCGGCCTCGTACAGCAGGCCGGGCAGCAGGATCGCGAACAGCACCTCGGGCGTGAGGTGGATCGCGGTGATCACCTCGATCTGCGGCAGGATCGGGCGCACCGCCCCCAGCGCCAGGCCGGCGACCACCAGCGCGATGGTGTACGGGACCCGCATCCGCTTGGCGACCAGCGCCACGCCGACGGCGACGACGAGCAGGCCGATGAAGGCGATCTCGGCGTTCATCGATGCACATCGTACCTAGGCAGCGGCGGTCTCATCGACTACCCTCCCCGGCGCCATGCGATTCGACACCACCTGGACCGAGATGACCGGACGCCGGCGCACGGCGCTGCTGCACTGGCTGCGGACCGTGCGCTCCCCCGCCTCGCTGGCCAAGGCCGAGATCTGGCTCGGCGAGCAGGCCAGCTACCTGGACCTGCGCCAGCGCTGGGACGCGATGGGCCCCGAGCAGCGGGCCCCGGCCTGGGAGCAGCTCCAGGCGCTGTACCGCGCCGCGGCCTACGCCTCGCGCCCCTACTGCGTGATGTGCGGCCAGTGCTGCCGCAACGCCGGGCCGACGCTGTACGCCGGGGACCAGGGGCTGCTCCGCGACGGGCTGGTGACCGCGGCCCAGCTGCACACCGTGCGCGCCGGCGAGATGGTGTTCTCGCACTGGACCGGCCACCACGAGATCCTCGAGCGCGAGCTGGTGATGATCACCCGCGGCCCCGCCGGCTGCGTGCTGCTCGACCCCGAGACGCTGCGCTGCACGATCCACGACCGCGCCCCGGCGCAGTGCAAGGCCCAGAAGTGCTGGGACACGCGCGACAGCGACAAGCTGATGACCTGGCCGGGGCTGTCGCGGCTGGAGCTGATCGACGAGCGCGATCCGGTGGCGGCGGTCGTCGCCGAGCACGAGATCGACTGTGCCGTGCAGAAGCTGACCGAGCTCCTCGCCCACGCCGCCGAGGGGGACGACGCGGCGCGGGCCGCGGCCCAGGTGCTGATCCGCGCGGACCGCGCGACCCGGGTCCGGATCGTCGAGGAGGGGCTCGCCGGCGAGGACGCGCTGCCGTTCCTGCTCGGACGCCCGGTCGAGACGATGATCAAGCGGATGGGCTTCGAGCTCGGCGGCGCCTGGGAGGGCGACGTGGTGCTCAGGCGTCGCGGAGCCTGAAGCGCCACACGCACCAGGCCTCGTCGGTGGTCCGCTCCGGCGGGCACGAGACGCACTCGACCTCGACGCGGTCGTCGATCGCCGAGGCGAACCCCTGGTACTCCTCGATGCCCACCGACTTGCAGGGGAAGTCGGGCAGCTCCCGGCGCTCGCGGGCGTCCTGGACGCGGCAGGCGATCATCCGGAACTCCAGCACGTCGTCCTCGGGCCAGCGCACCTCCCAGCGGTTGAGGTGGGCGTACATCCGGTGCTGCAGCGCCAGCGCGAGGGCCTCCAGGCCGGGGCGCTCGCCGAGCCCCAGGCGCTTGCTCACGCGGCCACCCTCGACCCGAGAGAACCGCCGCCACGCCTCGGCGTCCATCTCGATCGCGGCGTCCATCCCGTAGCGGCGCTCGACGGCCTGGAACCAGACCCCGTCGTGGGCCAGCCAGTTCTTGCACGCGTCCTGCAGCCAGCCCACCAGCTCCTCGGGCGACTTGGCGTCCCAATCCGGCATCACGCACCTCCTGCGGATCGCGCTCCGGTGTAGTCCAGCCCCGGGGCCGGGTCAACGCGCGCCTGCAATCGCCGCGGCGCGGCCTGCTACAATCCCGCCACCTTGCGACCGCTGCACCCGGTGTCCCTGTTGCTCGCCCTCGGCCTGATCGCCGCCGGCCCGGGCTGCCCCACCGGCCTCGACGACGACGACGACAGCGGCGGCGACGACGACACCGCGGACGACGACGCCGGCGACGACGACTCGTGGATCACCCTCGACCCGTCGACGCTGCCCCAGGGCCCCGACCCGTGCCAGGCCCCCGCGCTGGCCACGGTGCTGCAGGTGTTCGACGGCGACACCGCGCTGATGGACATGCCCAGCGGGCCCCACGAGAGCGTGCGGTTCATCGGCATCGACACCCCCGAGGTGAGCCACAACGGCGAGCCCGCCGACTGCTACGCCGACGAGGCCACGGCGTTCGCCGAGCAGCAGCTGTACCCGGACGAGGTGTGGCTGACCTTCGACCACGAGTGCCGCGACTACTACGACCGGCTGCTGGCCTACGTCCACGTCCGCGACGGGTTCTACGAGATCGAGGCGCTGGCCGGGGGCTACGCGCGGACCCTCGCGGTGGAGCCCAACACCACGTTCGCCGACGACTTCGCGCAGGTCGAGTCGGGGGCGCAGGCCACCGACGCCGGGCTGTGGGGGGTCTGCGAGTAGGCCGGCGCGCGGCTCAGCCGCCGGTCGCCAGCGCCACGTAGGACGCCACGTACTCGCCGGCCCGCTCCACCGCGGCGCGGGGCTCCTCGCCGCGGGCCAGGTGGGTCGCCAGCGCGGCGCTGAAGCGGCAGCCGGTGCCCCGCGCGGTGCCCGCCACGCGGCGGCGCAGCAGCTGCCACGGGGCGTCGTCGCCGGGCCCCAGCCCCACGTCGATCAGGGCCCCGTCGAGGTGGCCGCCGGTGATCACGGCGAGCCCCACGCCGGCGTCCACCAGCGCGCGGGCAGCGTCCTCCATCTGCGCCACGGTGTCCACGTCGCGCCCGGTGAGCCAGGCGGCCTCGGCGAGGTTGGGGGTCACCGCGGCGGCGCGCGGCAGCAGGGACTGGCGCACGCGCTTGCCGGCCTGCTCGTCGATCAGCAGCATCCCCGAGCTGGCCTGCTGCACGGGGTCGACCACGGGGGCCGGGATCACACCCTGGACGATCAGGAACACGACCCGCTCGACGATCCGCTCGCCGGGCAGCATCCCGGTCTTGGCCCCGTCGACGGGGGCCACCGAGCGGGCCTGCTGCTCGATCAGCGACGGCTCCACGGCGAACGCGCCGCGCACCTCGCTGCCCTGGGCGGTGAGCGCGGCGCAGGCCACCCGGGGGCGGCCGCCGCAGGCGCGGATCGCCTCGACGTCGGCGATCAGGCCGGCGCCGGCGCCCGGGTCGAGGCCGGCGATGGTCAGGACGGTGGGACGATCGTCGCTCACGCGCTGCGTCCCTTGACCAGGTGCGCCGGGACGGCCAGGTCGCGGATCTTGCGGCGCAGCGTGTTGCGGTTGATCCCCAGCAGCCGCGCGGTGGCCAGCTGGTTGCCGCGGGTCCGCTCCAGCGCCAGCGTGATCAGCGCCTTCTCGGTGGTCTCGACCACCAGGTGGTACAGGTCGGAGCCGTCGGGGCGCGGGGCGAAGGCGCGCACCACCGGGCGCAGCCGGTTGAGCAGCAGGTCCTCGAACGACTCCTGCGGGGCACCGTCGATGCCGTCGTCGAGCCGCCGCGAGGGGCCGGCGAGGTCGTCGGGGCCGATCACCATCCCGGAGGCCAGCGACATCCCGCGGACCAGCACGCTCTCGAGCTCGCGGACGTTGCCGGGCCAGGCGTGCTCCCGCAGCCAGCGCAGCGCCTCGGGGGCCAGCACCTTCTCCTCGGCGCCGGTGGAGCGGGCGATCTGGGCGATGAACCAGCGGGCCAGCGGCAGGATGTCCTCGCGCCGCTCCCGCAGCGGCGGGATGCGGACCGTCACGGCGCCGACGAACCAGTAGAAGTCCGACGACATCGTGCCGTCCTGCACACGGGCCGCCAGATCGAAGCGCGACGAGGCCACCAGCCGCACGTCGGGGGGCTCGGGCTCGCCCTCGCGCCGGTCCCGCAGCCGGCCCTTGAGCAGCAGCATCAGCCGGACCTGCTGGTCGATCGTCAGGCGCGTGATCTCGTCGATCAACAGCGTGCCGCCCTCGGCCTGCTGCATCGCGCCCGGGCCGACACCCCCGCCGTCGTCCGCTGGGCCGAACAGCAGCGCGTCGACGTCCTCGGGGGGGACCGCGGCGGGGCGGAACACGACGAACGGGGCTCCCGAGCGCTGGCCGGTGTGGTGCAGCACGCGGGCGACCATCTCCTTGCCGGTCCCGGCCTCGCCGAGCATCAGCACCGGCACCGTCGAGCGGGCGGTGCGCGCCAGGGTCCGGAACACCGTCTGCATCGCGCGGCTGAAGCCGTACAGCGGCCGGGTGGCGCCGTCCTCCGCGGGTCCGTCGAGGCGGATCCGCGCCTCGTCGCGGGCCAGCGGCTCCTCGAGGGCCTGCTGCAGCAGCCACACCAGGTGCTCGATGTCGTACGGCTTGGTCAGGTACTCGTAGACGCCGCCCCGCAGCGCCGCGACCGCGGCGTAGATGTCGGACTCGTCGGTGACCGCGATGATCGGGCACGCCCGGCCGCTCGCCGCGTTGGTCGCCAGCAGCTTGTCGCCGTCGAAGCCGGGCATCTGCAGGTCGAGCACCACGACGTCGTAGCGCTCGCGGCGCAGCATCCCCGTGACGCGCCTGCCGTCGCGCGTCGAGCGCACGCGGAACCCGCGCCCGCGCAGGGCACGGCAGACCGCTTCGCGCAGCTGCTGGTTCGACTCGCCGATCAGGATGCTCTTGGCCATCGGAGTCCCGGGACGATACCGGGGCGCCCGGGGTGGGGCAAGCGCGCCGCGGAGACGTCTCCGATCGGGCAGGTAACACGTTTGAATGATCACGATCGGCGATCCGTTCCTACAATGGAGGTAGCGGACCCCCGCGGCAGGTCCCGATCCGATCGGCGGAGGCGCGGGCGACGAACTGGCGTTTTTTTACCACGCGGCGGAGCCGAGGGCCGGCGCGGGAGGGCGGAATGTCGTTGACTTTCCCCCGTGAAGATGGTGTCTTGGAGCTAGTCTGGCGGCAGAAGGCGGAAGTGCGAATGGCAGCCGGGCAGGGCGATCCCGGCGCCTGCCCGGGCCCGAGGCTGAGGATGAAGCGGTTGTCTGCGCCGAACCGGCACTGTTTTCCCACGCGCGTGCGCTGGGGCCTGCTCACCACGATCCTGATCCTGCTCCCCACGGCCGGCGCCGCGCTGGCCGACGAGGCCGAGGAGGAGAGGTCCGCGCCGGAGACGGCGCAGGGCGAGGAGGCGGCCGCCGCGGTGGCGACGCCCGCGACCCCGGCGCGCTCGGAGCGGGACGCGATCATCGAGCGGCTGCGCTGCGGCGACGTCGACCCCACCGAGTGCTTCATCCCCGAGCCGGTGTTCGCCGAGGGGGATCTGGCGCCGGCCTACGTCGACCCCGACGGCAACCCGGTGGGGTTCAACGAGAACACCATCGACACGCTGCTGAAGCAGGTGGGCCAGGGCTTCGCCGAGGCCGAGGAGCAGCGGGTCGTCGAGGCCGCCTCGGAGCTGAGCGAGCGGCGCTACTCGGAGCTGCAGTTCTTCGGCGTCACCGACCACCACGTCGACCCGCCGTACGACTACTACCGCGATCCGGTCAAGAGCATCACGCGGGTGCCGATGCTGCACCTCGACGAGGTCGATCCCCGCGACTTCGACATCCCCCTGGTGGTCAACGACCGCGTGCAGGACTGGATGGTCTACTTCCTGACCCGCGGCCGCAAGCACTTCACCAAGTGGATCGGGCGCAAGCAGCGCTACGAGCCGTTCATCGTCGAGCAGCTCGAGGAGCGCGGGATGCCCCGCGACCTGCTGTACCAGTCGATGATCGAGAGCGGGTTCTCGCCCTACGCCTACTCGTGGGCCAAGGCCGCCGGGATCTGGCAGTTCATCCCCAGCACCGGGCGGCGCTACGGGATGACGATCGACTGGTGGGTCGACCAGCGCCGCGACCCGTACGTCGCGACCGCGGCCGCGCTGGACTACCTGGAGTACCTGTACGGGTTGTTCGGCGACTGGCACCTCGCGTCGGCGGCCTACAACGCCGGCGAGGGCAAGATCGGCAAGGCGATCGAGAAGTACGGCACCCGCAACTTCTGGGAGCTGTGCCAGGGCGACTACCTCAAGCCCGAGACCAAGGACTACGTCCCCAAGATCATCGCCGCGGCGATCCTGTCCAAGTACGCCGAGCGCTACGGGCTGCTCGCCGACGTGCCCGAGTGGTACGACGAGTGGGAGTTCGAGCTCGTCACCGTGCCCGAGGCCACCGACGTGGGCGTGATCGCCGAGATCACCGGGGCCACCGAGGAGGAGATCCTCGAGATGAACCCGTCGCTGCGGCGCTGGTGCACGCCGCCCGACACCGACGACTTCTCCGTCCGGATCCCGGTGGGCCAGGCCGACACGTTCCACGCCAAGCTGGAGCAGATCCCGGAGGAGCAGCGGCTGACCTTCAAGCGCTACCAGGTCCAGCGCGGCGACACGCTGTCCAAGATCGCGGCGTACTACGGCGTCTCCGTCGACGCGATCGTCAAGATGAACAACATCCGCAACGTCAACAGCATCTCGGTCGGCACCTACTACGTGATCCCGGTGCGGCCGGACAAGGCCGGCACCAAGGACGTGATCCACACCGTCGAGAAGGGCGAGTCCCTCGGCGCGCTGGCCAACCGCTACGGCGTGACGGTGGGCCAGATCAAGGAGTGGAACGAGCTCGATGGCGACGTGATCCAGCCCGGCCAGGCGCTGAAGATGTCCCTGGGCGCCACCTCCGGCGGCGGCGTGACCACGGAGACCGTGAAGGCCGACACGGCGGTGGCGGAGAAGGACGAGGCCGAGAAGGACGAGGCGAAGAAGGTCGAGGCGCAGGAGGACGAGGGCGACGCGGTCGCGGAGGGGGAGAACGAGAACGAGATCGAGGACGAGGACGAGAACGAGAACGTGGCCGAGGGCGAGGGCGAACCCGAGAACGATAGCTCGAACGAGACCAAGGGTGACGCGATCGCCGCCACCGAGTCCGCCGTTGAGCCCAAGCAGGAGCCGGTGAAGAAGGTCGCCGCGGCGATGATCGAGAAGCCCAAGATCGCCCCGCCGCCGCCCCCGCCGCCGCTGCCGGCGCCCAAGGGCGACAAGCTGGTCCACGAGGTCCGCAAGGGCGAGTCGCTGAGCGTGCTGGCGATGCAGTACGACGTGACGACCAAGAAGATCCAGCGCTGGAACCGGCTGCGCGGCGACACGATCTACGTCGGCCAGACGCTGACGATCCACCCCGGACCGGAGAGCAAGGTCAAGAAGCTGACCCACACCGTCGCCAGCGGCGACACGCTTTGGGAGATCGCCCACGACAACGGCGTCTCGGTGGCCGATCTGAAGAAGTGGAACGAGCTGGGCCGCGACACGATCCGGATCGGCCAGGAGCTGACGGTCTACACCGGCCTGTCGGGCACGGACCCGACGCCCAGGTCCCGCACCGTGACCCACAAGGTCCAGTCCGGCGAGACCCTGTGGGACATCGCCCGCCGCTACAACGTCAGCGTCGACGCGATCAAGAAGTGGAACGGCCTGCGCCGCGACACGGTCTACATCGGCCAGAGCCTGACGCTGCAGCTCTGAGCACCCTCCCGGGGCCGAAAACGACCCGCCCGGATGGAACGAAGGTTGCTGCTCCCCTGCGACGAGGGAGATGGGCGATGCGAACCAGCTGGATCCTCCTGGCGACCGCCGCGCTGCTGCTGTGGGGCTGCGACGGCATACTGACGACGGACGACGACGACGCGGCGGACGACGACGACGCGGCCGACGACGACGACGCGGCGGACGACGACGACGCGGCGGACGACGACGACAGCCTCCCCGGCGATTGCGAAGGCTACAGCTTCACGATGGTCTATCCCCAGGACGGCGACACCGAGGCCGACTACGTGGGCGGCGTCCGCTTCGAGTGGAACGAGCAGCCCCCGGACATCTACACCGGCATGCTCGAGGACGGCGGGTCGTACCAGGTGCCCGAGTTCGAGGACAACGACGGGGCGGGGCTGACGCTGTACTACACGCTCGAGCCGCTGACGACCTACCACTTCGAGGCCGGCTGGAGCTGCCTCACCGACGGGGGCACCCACCAGGACGTCCCGCTGATCGAGATCACGTTCACCACGATGGACGGCGATCCGGTCAGCTGATCAGGACAACACAGGCATCAGCTCGAATCGAGCGTCGATGGTTGTTCATCACGCGCGGCTCGTGACAAATGCACTACGGTGGCGAACACTGGCCCCAGTCAACGGGAACGGTCGGGTCGTCAGGGTGGATCCCTCCGCATCCCCAGCATGTGACGTGGCCGTCAAGGGTGACCCCACAATTGGACGCCCATCCAGCCGAGATGCTCACGAACTCGATGGGTGGTGCCAGACACTGGCCGAAGTCATTGCCGGCATCGCAACCCCAGCACTCCACCAAGCCGTCCGCTCGAAGCCCGCAGTTGTGGTATGTGCCAGCCACGATCGAGACGTATCCCCCGTCCGGGACCTCACACGCCGAAGGCATGTGTTCTGGGCACCCCCAGCAGATGTGACTCCCGTCCTCTCGCTGGGCGCAGATGGCGACGCCACCGACACTGACGGACTCGAATGCGCCCTGTATCGCAGTGGGTCCGCTCAGCTCATCCCAGCAGTACAAGCCTCCATCGTTCGTCACCACGCAAGCGTGACTGGCGCCGCAACCGACAGCGCGGTGGTCATTCCCTGCGCTGGTGTGTTCGAGGATTCCCGGATCGCCCCAACCCAGTAGATCTCCAGTCTGCTCCAGCGCGTAGGAGAAATCCGTACCAGCACAAATCCCGACGAAGTCTCCGAGTTCCTCGCCACACTGCCCCCAGTCGTTCTGTCCCTCGCAACCCCAGCAAACGGCAGAGCCATCGCTTCGTATCGCGCAGGTGTGCACATCACCGACAGCAAGATCGAGGAATGTCCCCGGGGGCTCGACACACAGCTCACTGTCGTTGCCGTACCCCTCGCAACCCCAGCAACGAATCGTTCCGTCGGACCTGATTCCACAGCTGTGCACTGCCCCAGTGGCCACGTGCACCCAGTCCCCGGAACTGGAGGTGTTCGTCAGGACGATCCCCGATTCCTCGACGTGGTCCACCTCGCCGTAGACGGTGACGGAGTCGTCATCCGTAGGTGGGAGGTCATCCTCCCCAGGTGAATCCCCGTCGCAACCGAACCCGAGAGCCAGGCCGAGTATGACGACCGGCGCAGGCTTCATGACTCGGGACCACATGGCTCACTCCACGACCGGTACGTAGTCCACGTGGATGTCCTCCGCCGTGAACGTGGTGATCCGGATGGACGGGATGAACTGCTCGTGTACGTGCCATTCACCGGTGTAGAGCACGAGATCCTGCTGGATCTCGACGATCGGCTCGGTCAAGTACTCTTCCAAGGTCTGGGCAATCTCGGCCTCCACATCGAGGTAGTCTCTCTCGATACCAGCCAGTGAATCCGCAAACCCGATGGCGGGCCACTCGGCGCTCAGCCGCGCCACCTCGCCTTCGTTGGAGACGACCACCCGCACGTGCGAGCCGATGACGGGGATCCCCTCGGCGCTACGGCCCAGAAGGACCAGCTTCTCCTTCTGGATCCGCTCGTGCTCCTCTCCGGAGACAAACTCGAGGATGATCGGAGCGATCAACTCGATGGTCGTCTCGCCGGATGGAATCCCGAGATCGTTGGCGACCTGGATTGCCAGGTCGAGCGCGTCCGCATCGTCGACGGGAATCCTGCTGCCGATCTCGTGGTCGAACACGCGCTGTCTCGCCGCGTACTTCAGCCGCCCCTGGCCGGAATGCACCAGGAGGACTCGCTGCTCGTCGAGCCACTTCTCGCCGTCCACGTATCCGGCAAGATCTTCTGGTTCCGGATCTTCGACCGAGGCAAGGACCCGTTCGATGATGTGCTGATCCCAGATATCCACCGAGGTCGGCTCCAGCGCGACCTGTTCTTGCGTTGCATGCCCAGTGACTCCACCTCGGCTTTCCAGTTGCAGTCGAT
>CAZOYV010000021.1:0-49858 GCA_964584075.1 uncultured Rickettsiales bacterium
GGAATGGCGATGATGTCATTTGACGACCTGCGTATGTCAGGAGGTCTGGACTCGGTCCGGGGATAGACTCACGAGCTCTGCTGCGACCGCGCCTGGACCGAGGGCCGCGGCGGCAAGCAGGAGATCCCCCGCGAGACCCGCGAGCTCGTCGAGTGCGACTGCGAGGTGGTCCACGGCGACGCCGACCACGACCACGCCGGCCACGTCGCCCGCGAGATCCCCCCGGCGGTCCGCCGCGCGGTGCTGGTCCGGGACGAGGGCAAGTGCCAGGTCCCGGGCTGCCGCGGACACCGCTACATCGACCTGCACCACATCCACCCGCGGGCCGCCGGCGGCGGCCACGACCCCGACAACCTCGTGGTGGTCTGCAGCACCCACCACGACCTGCTCCACCGCGACGTGCTGCGGGTGACCCGGGACGCCGACGGCACCCTGACCTGGACCCGAGGATCCGGCGAGCCGCTGGCGATGCTGCTCCGCGTCGGCATCGACCGCGCGGAGCTCGACCACGACTACCTCTCCGCGTTCGCGGGCGAAGCCGGTACCTGGTGTCTCCTCGACCGGGACGACCTCGAACGCGCACACGTGTGCGCAAGTAGGCAAGGCTATCCAAAAGGCCGTCAGAGCTTCATGCTGGGGGACATGCTCAAGCCAGGGATTGGGTACGAGGGTACGCAACTACCCTCCCGCTAGCCTTCGCTGTGGATCCTGCCGGGGATATGCAGAACGCTTGCGCGTATCACACATCCCCTTGGACGGCCTTCGCCCGCCCACAGGCTCCACGGCGCCGACGGCCGTCCACAGCCGACGGAGGTGTCCTTGTTCGATAGATCCCGGGAAGAAGCCTGCCGAGTCGTAGCTAGTTCCGTGAAACTCACTCCGAAGGAAGCTTCAGCTGCAGCATCGCCTCGGTATCCAGCGATGTCGAGATCTCGCCCAGCCGCGCGGGGTCCCCGTCTGCTCCCAGGGCGGTGCTCCGCAGCAGGCGGTGGCCGTCCTCGGTGGTGAGGACGAAATCCTCCAGGGTCAACGGGTCCATGCGCGGCAAGTCCGGGTATGCGTCGGCGAGCTCGTCGAGGTCGACCGGAGCGCGGCCGTGGGTCGCGCGATATGCGCCGTCGGCGGCCGCGATCTCGAGCAGCAGCAGCCGCGCCCGCGTGGCGGTCAGCCGGACGTCGTAGCGCGAGTAGTCGGGCATGCTCCAGGCGTCGTCCAGCCGCTCCATCAGGTCCTCGTACGCGGCGATGCGCTCGGGGAACGGCGCGTCGAGCGCCGGCAGCAGCTCGTCGACCAGCGTCAGGTGGTCGTCGGCGACCTTGGCCATCACCATCCGCTCGCCGAGCCCCATCTCCCCAGCGGGGAGCAGCGACGTGGGCGGGACGGGCAGATCCTCGTGGACCCACAGCGCGCCCAGCGTCAGGAACTCGGCCTCGACGGCCTCGGCCACCGAGAAGGTGTGACGGTTGACGTAGTGCAGCTCGGCGGCCAGCCGGGCGCGATCCTCGCCGGAGAGCCTGTCGCGCGTGACCAGCGCGGCGACCGCGTCGGCCCCCTGGTTCTGGATCGTGACGCCCACCATCGTGCCCAGCAGCCCGGATCCCTGGCCGACGTCGTGGCCGTAGCGCAGCACCGTCAGGGCGCTCTCGGCCGGCGCCCAGGGGTCGCCGTGGAGCCCCGCGAGGTACCCGGCCAGCAGCTCCAGATCGGCCAGTCGCAGGAACGGGATCAGGGACCGGTACTCGGAACCGCCCTCCTCGGCGCTCCAGCTGGACCACAGGTGGACCGGACTGCGGGTGTCGGCCCGCCGGCTGCCACGACGCAGGGCGTCCAGCGCGGGCCAGCAGCTGGCGTAGAGGTCGCAGGTGTCGGGGGTCAGCTGGGCGATCACGAGGTCGTCCTCGAGGTCGGGTACGCCGGCGTTGCGGCACTGGCCCCAGACCGGGTGGGCGCCGGCCGCCTCGAGGGCCCCCACGGGGTCGGTCGGCCCCCGAAGCGGGTCGCCGGTCCAGGCCCGCAGCGCGGCGTCGAGGCTGTCGAGGACGTCGTCGGGCAGGGGCTGCAGGTCGCACGCGCCCCATGCCTCCCGGTACAGGGCCGCGGCCTCCCCGGGCTGCAGCGACCAGCCCGGCGGATCGGGGGCGCGCTCGTAGCTCCGGGCCTGCGAGGTCGCGCTGAGCTCCGCGTACTGGTCGTGGATCTGCCGGGTCGTGCCCCTGGTCCTGGACCACAGCACCGCGCCGAGCACGACCGCGACGACGACCACGAGCAGCGCAGCGCCGCCGCCCACCAGGCAGCCGGTGCGGAGACGGTTGTCGGCCACGAGATCCCCCCTCTCGGCGTCTCGGTCGGGCCCCGACGAGGCCGACCCGCGCTAGTCGATCACGTCCGGCTCGGCCGGCGTCCCGTCGCCATCGACGAACAGCTCATCGAAGGAGAAGCCGACGTACGGATTCTGGGGCACCGGGATGCTCCCGGTCGCGATGTAGATCATCCCCTCGCCGGGCACGAACACCGCCGACTGCAGCGCCCCCTCGTTGGCCAGGCTGCCGCCGTTGTTGAACAGCTCCGGTGGGTTGGTCACGCCGGTGGCCGGGTTGTAGCGGTCGCGCAGGATCGACACCGCGGCCTCCGCGTCGACGCCGCCGTGCAGCGTGTCGACGCCGTCGGCGTCCAGCAGCTGGCCCATCCGGTCGAAGCGCGTCTGGGTCCCCGAACCCGCCCCGTGCGGCGTGTCGTCGTCGACCATCTCGGGGTCGGCGAAGTGGTTGGTGGCGTAGACCACGCCCGCCTCCATCTCGCGGACCGCCACGCCCTGGGGCGCGGTCTCGACCGCCACCCCGAGCGACTCGGCGCCGCTGGAGATCACGTAGTTCTCTCCGGCCGAGCGGTCCACCGCCTCGAGGAACGAGACCGCCTCGTCGAGGGTGTGGGCCTCGTGCAGGATCATGAACGAGTTCTGGGTCGTGTCCCGCCCGTCGCGCAGCGGCGGGACGCTGGCGTGGACCTGGTTGGTGGCGACCGCGATGCCCTCGGCGTTGACCCCCTGGTAGGGGCTCACCGCGCCGGGGAACGCGAAGATCACGTTGGGGATCCCCTCGTCCGGGTGGCGCACGATCAGCAGCGGGTTGTCGATGATGAAGGTCAGCTCGGTCCAGTCCAGGTTGCGGCCGTGGACCAGCGGCCCGCCGCCGGTGGCCTCTCCTCCGGCGACGAACTGGCTGCAGGCGTACATCTCGTCGAGGAACACGTCGATCGTGACCCCGCCGTAGGCCAGCAGCAGGCAGCGGTCCATGTTCCAGGCGTCGGGGTCGTCGATGGCGTCCACCAGCCCCTGACACTCGTCGAGGACCTCCGGGTAGGAGTTCTGGAGCGCCTCGTCGATCAGGCCGTTGTTGATCGCGTACAGCTCCAGCAGCGCGAACTCGCTGTCCTCGACGAACGCGGCGCCCTCGAGCAGCTCGTCGTGCATCAGGGTGCCGTACTGGTACCCCATCTCGTAGTGGGTGCCGCCGATGCGCAGGATCCCGATGTCGCCGCGGAACTCCAGCGTGGCCTCGAACGGCTCGTCCCCCGCCGCGCTGTCGTCGTCGTCGGCGGGGCAGCCCAGCAGCCCCAGGGCCAGGCCCAGCACCAGCCCGCTCACCCACCATCCTGGCGTGGTCATGCTCATCCTCCCGGATTCCCGTTCCCTAGCCGGAATCCAGCGCGCGTGCAATCAGAAGATGTGGTCGAAGGCGATGTAGATCCCCCAGTTGAAGTCCTGGGTGATCGATCCGTCCGCCTCGCGGACCGCGTCGGGGCCGACGCCGAAGTCGATGCGGGCGACGAACGCCTCGGCCCAGATCGGGTGGATCCCCACGCCGACGGTGGGATGGATCGGGAACGCCGGCGGCTCGTCGGTGGCGACGTCCTCGGCACCCCACACCACCGCCACGTCGCCGAACGGGACCACCTGCCAGCGGAACGGCTCCTTGAACAGCTTGTGGTGGATCACGTCGATCCGCAGCTCGACGTTGCCCACCGCCTTGGCCGGGGCGCGCCAGCGGCCGAACGACATCCCCCGCACGGTCAGCCACCCGCCGACCCCGGTGATCGGCTCGGAGCCGCCCCAGCGCACCATCTCCCAGAACGGCACGTCGCCGAACAGCCACTCGGCCATCACGCGCCAGGCCAGCACCAGCCGCGGCGGGGCCAGCGGCACGTAGGCCCGCACCGAGACGAACGGGCCGAAGAACGGCCCGGTGGAGTCGGGGAACCGCGGCTGGGCGCGGATCGCGACCTCGGTGAAGACCCCCTTGTCGGGGGTGATCTCCGGGTCGCGGGTGTCGATCAGGAACCCGCCGGAGAGCTGCATCGCGAACCCGCCCTGCATGCCCTCGGGCTGGTGCTCGGCGAGCAGCGACAGCTCGTAGGTGTCCACGTGGCTGTACTGCAGCACCAGGGTCCCGAACACGCCGAACGGGTAGACCATGTCCTGTCGCGCGTTGATCTGCACGTAGGGCTGGTACAGCTTGTAGCGGTAGCGCTTGCGCCGCGGATCGTCCTTGTCGTACGACCCCGCGAACTCCCGCTCGCGGGCCGTGCCGTTGCCGATCCCCCAGTAGCCGTCGTTGAGCCACGCGCGGAACGCGACGTGGAACGTCAGCCGCGTGTTCTCGCGCTTTCCGAGCCCCGGCAGGTCGACCTTGACGCGGTGGTGGTGGTAGCCGCGGAAGGTCGCGTATCCATGTAACATGAAACTTGCGATGTACGGGTCGACATCGGGTGCGATGCGCTGGATCTCGAAGCGCCCGCCGAGGCCGAAGCCGTCGTCGTTGTCGTAGGCGATCGAGGGGAAGATCATCCACTTGTACTTCTTGACCTTCGCGGGCTCCTCGTGCTCGGACCCGGTCTCGGTCTCGGACCCGGTCTCGGTCTCGGACCCGGTCTCGGTCTCGGCCCGGGCGCCCACCGGCACCAGCAGCCACACCGCCAGCAGCCAGGTCCAGCGCATCACGGCACCTCCAGGTGTTCGTGCCCGTCGAGCGCGGGTGCGTGCTCGGGGACGGGGTGCTCTTCCTGCGCGGGTTCCACCGTCGGGGAAACCCACGCCGGCGCGACCATCGGCTCCGCCGGAACCGCGCCGCCGGGTTCGGCGCAGAAGTCCGTGACGATCGCGAACAGCTTGCGCAGCCCCTCGGCGACGTTGGCCGTGGTGACGCGCTCGTGGTGGCCGTGCATCGTCTCGAGCTCCTCGGCGGGGCACTCGAACGGGATCAGGCCGTAGGCGTGGACGCCCAGGTCGCGGTAGAAGATCGAGTCGGTGAACCCCGGAGAGACGATCGGCCCCGCCACGGCGTCGTCGCGGTCGCCGACCGCGTGGTGGGCGATGATCGCGTACAGCGGATCGTCCAGCGGGCTGTCGTTGCCCTCCTTGGCCAGGACCACGTCGTAGCTCAGCCGCGGGTCGTGATCGAACAGCTCCTGCAGCTCCTCGAGGATCACCATCGGGTCGACCCCCGGCAGCGAGCGGCAGTCGAACTGCGCCCGCGCCTCGGACGGCACCACGTTGGGCTCGGCGGCGCCCTTCAGCCCGGTGAGGTGGATCGTGTTGGTCAGCAGCGCCTGGGTCGTCGGGTTGCCCATCAGCATCCCGCGCAGCAGGGAGCGTACCGAGTCGGGGCGGGTCAGGATCGCCCGCTCGATCCCCTTGCGATCCATCCCCACCTGGTAGAACAGCTCCAGCATCGCGGGGTGGTAGCGGGGCTCGACCTTGCGCTCGTCCAGCGCGCGCAGCGCGGTGACGAGGTGCTCGGGGGCCTGATCGCGCACCGGGTTGGAGCCATGTCCGGGGTCGCCGTGGGCCACCACCTCAAGCCACAGCACGCCCTTCTCCGCGGTGGAGATCCCGAAGATCGTCTGACCGTCGAACAGCACGTCGGGCACGCCGAACCCGCCCTCGTTGATCATGTGCGAGCAGCCGAGCTCGTCCCAGCGCTCCTCGATCACGTGCCGGGCGCCGTGGTTGCCGACCTCCTCGTCGGCCACCGCGAGCAGGATCACGTCGCGCCGCAGCGGGACGTCGAGCCGCGCGAGCCACACCATCGTCATCACCTCGATGGCGCCCATCCCCTTCATGTCCAGCGCGCCGCGGCCCCACAGCACCCCGTCCTCGTCGATCACCCCGGAGAACGGCCCCTTGTCCGGCGGCCAGTGCTCGGCCTCGGCGGTGGCCACGTCGATGTGCGACATCAGGCACAGCGGCGGCTCCTCGCCGCTGCCGCGCACCCGGGCGATCAGCGAGCCGCGCCCCTCGGTGTACTCGATGATCTCGGTCTCGATCCCCTCGCGCTGCAGCACGGCGGCGAGGTAGCGCGCGCCCTCGGTCTCGTTGCCCGGGGGGTTGGAGGTGTCGATCCGCAGGTACTCCTGGAGCGCGTGGACCGCCTCGTCCCCCGCCGATGACCAGTCCACGGCCTGGTGGTATGCTGCCTGCGGCTCGGGGGGGACGGTCACGACGGAACGGTGGACGGGGCCGCACCCGGTGACCAGCACCAGCAGCGGGGCGAGCACCCCGCACGGGATCGCGAATCGCATGACCTACCTGATCGATGTTGTCCAGCGTCCCGCGGGTCCCACCGACCCGCGCGACCGTCCCAGTGTACGCCGTCCCCCGCGCCGCTTCACGGGGGCCTCCCTCGGCGCTGCGCTGGCGCTGCTGGCGTGGCTCGGGGGGTGCAAGGCCGTGGAGCCGGCCCCGGAGGACCTGGACGGGCTGTTCCACTACTTCTGGGCGCAGCACGACGACGGCCCCGACGAGGGGCTCGCCGAGGCGCTGGTCAACTTCTCCTCGCTGGTGGACGAAGACTACGACCTCGACGCCGAGGAGGTGTACGACGGCACGCTGTCCGACATCACCCAGGAGCAGCTGGACCAGGTCGGGATGCGGGACGACGCCGACCCGTCGGCCAACGCCGGGATGTACCTGATCAACGACCTGGCCTGCACGCTCGATCAGGTGGAGCAGATCGTCTCCTCGCTGGACCAGTTCGATCTGTACGAGGGGGCCTACGACGCCTACGACCGCGAGTACACCTCGGACCTCGACGAGTACCTCGCGCGCAGCGAGCCGCACCTGACCTGGATCAGCCACATCGACGCCACCCTGATGGGCGCCAGCTACCACGAGGACGTCCACGGCGATCTGCGCTTCGTCCCCGAGCTGGACGCCGAGCACAGCCCGTTCGGGTGGTTCCTCGTGGCCCGCTACCACATGCCCGAGGAGGCCGAGTTCGGCAACGACGACTTCTTCTTCACCCAGGACTACCAGCTGGAGATCTACTACGAGCGCAGCGCCGGCGAGGTGATCCACCTGTACGGCCTGTGGCGCCACATGGGCTTCGGCGAGGCGTCCACCGACGACGAGGCGATCCAGCGGCTGGTGCTCAACGGCCTCGCCGACTGGGACGACCAGACCGAGGCGCTCTGCGCCAGCGGCGACTTCTAGCACCGAGCCGGCGGCATGGGCGTCTTCACCTGGCTCGATCACTGGCTCAACCACCCCACCGCCGAGCACTGGCTCGACGTGGTCGACTCCGCGCTGTGGGGTGCGCCGCTGATCGTGATCCTGCTGGGGGCCGGGATCGTCGTCACCGTCGGGCTGGGGCTGCCGCAGCTGGTGGGGTTCTTCCGCGCCTGGGGGCTGCTCGCCGGCCGCGACCGCGAGGCCAAGGCGTCCGGGGCGATCTCGCCGGTCCAGGCGCTGGCCACGTCCCTGTCGGGCACGATCGGCACGGGCAACATCGTCGGCGTCGCCACCGCCATCGCGCTGGGCGGGCCGGGGGCGCTGTTCTGGATGTGGGTCACGGCCGTGTTCGGCATGGCGCTGAAGATGGTCGAGGGCGCCCTCGGCGTGCTGTACCGCGAGGTCGACGAGGAGACCGGGACGTTCAAGGGCGGCCCGATGTACTTCTTCACGATCGGGCTGAAGCGGGAGTACCCGCGGCTGGCGCCGTACCTGCAGTGGATGGCCTACGCGCTGGCCGCGTTCCTCGTCATCGTCGCGCTCAACTCGGGCAACATGGTGCAGGTCAACGCGCTGATCTACGGCGTGCGCTCGATGGGCGAGGTGTTCGGCGCGTCCGTGGTCGGCGACACCCCCTCGCTGGCGCTCCGGGCCACCGTCGGCGTCGCCCTGTCGGTGCTGCTGGCCGTGATCCTGCTGGGCGGGATCAAGCGGATCGGCAAGGTCGCCGGCGCGCTGGTACCGCTGATGGGGCTGATCTACGTCGGGTCGGGGCTGCTGATCGTGGTGGGCCACCCGCTGGCCGCGCTGGCGGCGCTGGGCGAGATCTTCGAGGCCGCGTTCACCGGCCACGCCGCCACCGGCGGGTTCGCCGGCGCCGGGATCGCCACCGCGATGCGGTTCGGCGTCGCGCGCGGGCTGTTCTCCAACGAGGCGGGCCAGGGCACCGCCCCGATCGCCCACTCCGCGGCGCGCACCAACAACCCGATGCGCCAGGGTCTGCTGGCGATGCTGGGCCCGTTCCTCGACACCATCGTGGTGTGCTCGATCACCGGCGTGATCCTGGTGATGGTCGGCCCCGAGCTGTGGGCCCACGGGTCCGACGCGGCCGGCTACATGACCAGCGAGGCGTTCGGCAGCTACCTCGGCGAGGCGGGGCGCGCGGCGGTGGCGGGCGGCACGGTCCTGCTGTGCTTCACCACGATCCTGAGCTGGTACTACTACGGCGAGAAGGGGGCCGAGTTCCTCGCCGGCAAGGTCGGGGTCAAGGTCCACCTGGGGCTGTACGTCGTCTCGGTGCTGATCGGCGCGCTGACCGAGCTGGACGTGCTGTGGCTGTTCGCCGACATCGTCAACGGCCTGCTGGCGGTGCCCAACCTCGTCGCGATCGTGCTGCTGCTGCCGGTGGTCCACCGGCTGTGGGTCGACTACTGGACGCCGCGCTCGCTGCGACGCGCCTAGGCGCCCTCGTCGAGCACCAGCTCCTCGCCGGGCCACTCGAACCGGATCGCGCCCGCGGTCCAGTCCACCGCCACGAGTGTGCAGGGGCTGACGAAGCGGTCCAGCCCGCGGTCGCGGAGCAGGGCCCGGATCACGCCGCCGTGGGCGAAGACCAGGTGGCGGCCGGGGGGCAGCTCGGCGACGAACGCGCGGGCCCGGTCGGCCAGGGCGGCGGTGCCCTCGCCCCCGGGGGCGGTGAAGCCCTCCCAGCCCAGCAGGGTGTCGCGGACGGTGGGATCGAGGTCGGCCCAGGCGGTCGCCTCCAGGTCGCCGAAGTCGATCTCGCGCAGCCGGGCGTCGGGGGTCGGCTCGCCGTAGGCCAGCCGGGCGGTGTGGATCGTGCGCTGCAGGTCCGACGACCACACCCCGTCGAACGCCTCGCCGTCGAGGCGGACCCGCAGCGCACGGGCCTGGGCCCGGCCGCGCGGGGTCAGCGCCACGTCGCTCCAGCCGGCCAGCTGGCGGGCCTCGTTGTAGACCGTCTCTCCGTGACGCACCAGCCACAGCTCGAGGGTTGCCATGGGCCCCACCGTATACCCGGTCCGCCGGCTGTCAACCGCGGCCCGGGGTTGTGACCTGCCGCGAGATCCTTATGAGTGGAACCATCACGGGCGCGCCCGCGGCGCGGACGGAGGAGCGATGAGCACCCGCACCGAGCGAGACAGCATGGGCACGATGGAGGTCCCGGCGGACGCGCTGTACGGCGCCCAGACCGAGCGGGCGCGGCGCAACTTCCCGATCAGCGGGTGGACCATGCCGCGGCGGTTCCTCGAGGCGCTGGGGCGCGTCAAGCGCGCCGCGGCGGCGGTCAACGGCGAGCTGGGCCGGCTCGACGACGAGCGGGTCGCGTGGATTCGCGAGGCGGCCACCGAGGTGGTGGACGGCTCCCTCGACGCGCACTTCGTGGTCGACGTGTTCCAGACCGGCAGCGGGACCTCGACCAACATGAACGCCAACGAGGTGATCGCCAACCGCGCGATCCAGCTCGCCGGCGGGACCGTCGGCAGCCGCGAACCGGTGCACCCCAACGACCACGTCAACCTCGGCCAGTCCTCCAACGACGTGATCCCCACGGCGCTGCAGATCGCCGTGGCCGTCGCGCTGCACCGCGACCTGCTCCCGGCGCTGGCGACGCTGGAGGGCACCCTCGAGGAGCGCGCCCAGGCGTTCGCCGGGATCGTCAAGCTCGGCCGCACCCACCTGCAGGACGCCACCCCCGTGCGGCTCGATCAGGTCCTGCGCGGCTACGCGGCCCAGCTGCGCGCCGCCCGCGAGCGGCTGGTGGTCTGCCTCGGGCCGCTGGGCGAGCTGCCGCTGGGCGGCACCGCGGTGGGCACCGGGATCAACACCCACCCCGAGTTCGGCGGCCGCGTCGCCGCGGTGCTGGCCGGGGAGACCGGGCTGCCGCTGTGCGAGGCCCGCGACCACTTCGCGGCCCAGGGCGCCGCAGACGCCGCGGTGGCCACCGCCGGGGCGCTCAAGGGCGCCGCGCTGGCGCTGTCCAAGGTCGCGAACGACCTGCGGCTGCTCGCCTCGGGGCCGCGCGGCGGGATCGGCGAGCTGCGGCTGCCGGCGGTCCAGCCCGGGTCGTCGATCATGCCGGGCAAGGTCAACCCGGTGATCGCCGAGTCGGTGATCCAGGTCGCCGCCTACGTGGTCGGCGCCGACGCGGCGGTGGCCCACGCCGCGGCCACGCTGTCGCAGCTCGAGCTGTCGGTCTCGCTGCCGGTGATCGCCCACCAGCTGCTGGAGTCGACGCGGCTGCTGGCGGCGGCGACGCGCAACCTGGACGAGCGAGCGGTGCGCGGCCTCGAGGCCGACGCCGGGGCCTGCGCCGCCGGCATCGAGGGCTCGCTGGCGATGGCCACGGCGCTGGCGCCGGTGCTGGGCTACGACGTCGCCGCCGAGATCGCCAAGCAGGCGTACCGCAGCGGCCGCACCGTGCGCGAGGTGGCCCAGCAGCGGGGCGTGCTGCCCGACGACGAGCTGGAGCGCCTGCTGGACCCGGCGAGCATGACCGAGCCACGATAGGGGCATGCGCCCGCTCTCGGTCGTCGCCTCGACCGCGGCCTTTGCCTCCTCACTGACCATCGCCTCCGGCGCCCGCGCCGAGGTCTGCCCCGGCGACCAGCCCAGCTGGATCGCCGTCGAGCCCGGCGCGGCCGATCACTCCGCGGCCAGCGCGGCGTCCGCCGAGAACAGCAGCGCCGGCACATCGAGGTCGACCACCATGGGGTCGACCGCGCGGGCGATCCGGTGGCGGAGCTCGTCGCTCCCGGGGCTGCGCTCCGCGGTGTCCACGATCAACACCGGGATGTCCTGCCCGCGCAGGTCCCGGACCCGCATCACCAGCGGCCGCGACTGCCCCTCGGGCCCCGGGCCGCAGGCCAGCACGATCCCGAGCCCCTCGCCGTCGAGCTCGACCACGGTCCCCGGGGGGTAGCGCCCCATCATCGCGACGAACACGCGGACCAGGCGTGGGTCGAAGGCGATCCCGGCGCTGGAGGTGATCGCGATCAGCGCGTCGGGGGGCAGCAGGTGGCCGCCGCCGGGGCGGGGACAGGTCAGCGCGTCGTAGGCGGCGCACAGCGCCACGATGTTGGAGAACAGGTGGGGTGGGCGGTCGGGCAGGTCGGGGTAGCCACCGTGGCCGTCGTGGTAGCGGTGGTGCTCGGCGGCGACCACGCCGCGCAGCAGCGTGCGGAAGCCGACGCCGTGGCGCCCGAGGATCGCGCGCATGCTGGCCAGCGGTTGGCGCTCGGGGTCCAGCAGTGCCTCGCCGTCGCCGGCGGGGCCGATGTCGCGGTTCATCGCCGCGATGCCCAGCTCGAGCAGCGGCCGGCGGTCCATCCCGGCGGCCCGGCCCAGCGCCAGCGCCAGCACCGTGGCGTTGACCGTGTGTTCCAGCAGCGGGGTCCCCAGCCCGCGCAGGGCCGGCAGCTGCAGGAACGTGCGGTAGTCCAGCTCGGCGAGGTCGACCAGCCGCCGCACCGCGATCTGCTGGCGGCGGCGGAAGCCCACCACCCCGCGATCGTCCGCCGCGTCGCGGCGCAGCGAGTTCAGCGTCCGGGCGTAGACCTCCACCGCCTCGAGCTTGAGGAACTGCTCGACCTGCTCGTCGGTCTGGACCCGCTGGGGGTGGATCAGCGTGACCTCGTCGATCCGCTCCTGGGCCATCAGCGCGTAGAGCATCTCGCGGGGGTGCTGCCGCTGGGCGCAGCCGTGCAGGCCCGCGAAGAACGCCATCAGCCGCTCCCGGTCGTAGCCCGCGTGGATGCACACCCCGCCGATGTCGCGGTCGGCGAAGTAGCGATCGAGGTGGGGCACGACCTGGCGGGTCGAGGAGTCCATCCGCAGCCGGCAGCCGTCGAGGAACGCCGCGTCGGCCAGCACCACCAGGGCCGCGGACTCGTCCAGCAGGTGGACCTCGTCGACGGTGCCGAGCAGCTGGTCCAGCGACCGCTGCGGGGCCTCGTTGCCCGGGGGATAGATCGCCAGCGAGCGCAGCAGGCCCCACAGCCGCGGGACCAGCGTGCGGCCGATCCGCATCAGCTCGCGGCGGCGCTCGTCGGCGCCCCGGCGGGGGCCCTCGCCGGTGGGCGTGTCCACGCTCGCCTCACTCATCGGTCGACCCCCGGTGGACGCGCAGCGCCTCGCGCGCGTCGCGGCTCAGCCCCGGGTCCCAGGCCTTGGCCGCCTGGTGCAGCTCGTGGTGGGCCCGCGCGCCGCCCAGCCGGGCCAGCGCCAGGGCCGCCAGCCGGCGGGACTCGGCCTGCTTGCGGGAGCCCACGTTGACCCGCAGCCGCAGCAGGGCCGTCAGGGGCTGCAGCGCGTCCTGCTCGCCGCAGCGGGCCAGCGCCTGGAGCACCAGCTCCTTCTCGCTCGTCTCCCGCCGGTGGAAGCTCTCGGCGGAGGCCATCCGCGCCAGCACCGAGCCCCGCGCCGGGACCTGCTCCTGCTCCAGCCGGCGGATCACGGCGCAGCGGACCTCCGGGTCCCCGTCCGCGGCCAGCATGCCCACCACCCGGCGCAGCAGCGGCTTGAGGCGCTCGCGCGGCAGGCGCTCGACCACGGCCGCGCGGACGCGCGGATCGCCGTGCTCGAGCAGCCCCGCCAGCTGGTCCTGGGCGGCGATGTCCTCGATCCGCGACAGCGCCTCGAGGCGGACCAGCACGCTGGGGACGTCGGCGGTGCGCAGGCTGCTGACGAGGAACGCGGGGTGGGCCTGCGCACCCTGCACGATGCGGCCCACCAGGACCTCGCGCAGCTGCCGGTCGTCGCTGCCGGCGGCCACCGCCACGAGCTGCCCGAGCACGTCGGGGCCGGCCAGCTCCACCACCCGATCGAGGTGTGCTGCCGCCTCGTGATCCTCCTCGGCGACGTGGGCGGCGTAGGCCACGATCAGGTCGGGGCCGGTCAGCGCGCGCACGAGTCGCTCGGCCGCCATCCGGTCCGCGACCCGCTCCACGTCGCCCTCCAGCCAGCCGAGGATCACCTCCACCGTCCGCCGGTAGCGCTCGGTCAGCCCGACCTCGGCGCCGCGCCGCAGGCAGGCCTCGAGCAGCGGCGCGACCCCCGCCAGCTCCCCGCTGCCGACCAGCGCCGAGTGCAGCAGGATCGTCACCGCGCGGTCCAGCAGGTGGGCCAGTGACTCGGCCTGGACGACCTCGTCGATCTGGCGCACGAACCGCTCCGGCACGTCCAGCCGGTCGCGGCGCCCGTCGAGGAACTCCAGCGTCTCCTGGTACGCCACCATCGCGTGCCAGCCGCCCGCGCCGGCCGCGGGCCGCGCGCCGACCCCGAGCCGCGCCGCCTCCCCGGCGGCGTCCGGACCGTCGCCCCGGGGCCCCAGCGAGCCCCCGGCGACGTCGCCCTCGACCGGCTGCGGGACGTCGTCGTCGTCGAACGAGTCCTCACCGTCGGGGCGCCACTCGGTGCTGTACGAGACCTCGTCCCCATCGGCGAGGACCGGGACCTCGGGCCGCGTCCCCATCCGGGCCGCGGTCGCCCCGGCCGGCGCGAAGTACGCGCCCCCGCTGCCGGGGTCGCCCCCCGAGAAGAACAGCCGCTGGCAGATCTCGCCGAAGTCGAAGCTCTCCCCGCGGGCCGCGTCCTCGGAGTCCTCGATCGCCTCCTCGATCTTCTGGATCGGCTCGTAGCCCACGTGGGGCAGGTTGGCCTTCCACAGCAGCCCCTGCAGCGTGTCCTCGCGGTGTCGCGGGAGCAGCAGGTTGGTCCCCAGGATCGCCAGCAGCTCGAGGAACTCCTCGGCGGAGAGCCCCGCGCGCAGGGTCAGGGTCCGCACCCCGTCGCGGTACAGCGCGTCGGCGAGGCCCACCTGGTCGCGATCGGCGATCACCGGGACCCCCTCGTAGCGCAGCGCGTCGTGGTGGACCTGCAGCGGCAGCTCCCCGAGCTCGTCGAGCAGCGGCCGCAGGGACGCCAGGAAGCTGCCGGCCTGCGACACGGCGAAGTCGTGATCCTCGCCGTACAGCCGGATCGCGTTGACGATCTTCTGGAACCCGGCCAGCTCCTCGGCCAGCGACTCCTCGATCGAGTCGTACGACTCCCGCGAGTCGCGGTCGGTCCCCGAGAGGGAGCGTTCGTCGGGCGGGATGGAGCGGCTCACGCGACCCCCCACCGATCCCTCCGGCGGGGATCGTCTGCCCATCTCACCGCGCCCGCGCGGGCAGGTCAATCACGGCACGATCAGGATCGCGGTCCTGCCCCCCGTCGAGGCGTCGTACAGCCAGTCGATGTCGGGGTTGTCCAGCGCCACGCAGCCGAGCGTCCAGTTCTTGGGAGACGAGCCCGATCCGTGGATCTCGATCAGCCCGCCCAGCGCGCTGTCGGTCACGGTGCTGCGCTTGGCCGCCGCCGCCACGATGCGATCGTGGGTCGCCTGGGATATCAGCCCGCGGTCCAGTCCGGCGCGAGCGTCGTCCGCGTTGGGGTAGCTGACGTACAGCGCCTTGTGGAAGCTGGTCTGCCCCTCGGGGATCTTCCACGACACCCAGTACCAGCCCTCCGGGGTCTTGCCGTCCCCCTGCCGCTGCTTGTGGCCCACCGGCTCGAACCCCAGCGCGATGTCGAAGCACGCCCGGCGCTCTCCGCCGTCGAGGTCGACGAGCTGGCCCCCGCGGTAGAACCCGAGCTTGTAGCGGGACTTCAGCACCAGGATCACGTCGCCCTCGACCTGCGGGGCGGCGGCGTGATCCTCGGGGAACGCCAGCGGGCAGCCGGCCGGGTCCCAGCGCGAGGTGGGCGTGGGGTCCTCGTCCTGCCCTTCCGCCGGTCCCGCTGGCGTGGAGTCCTGCTGCGCCGTCGCGGGGTCGTCGCCGCACGCCGCGGTGCGCACGACGACCACCAGCAGCACCGTCGCCATCGCCAGCGGGGCGACCACCAGCGCGATCCGTCCTGGTCCCTTGGCGTGGTCCATGATCGTCCAACCCCGTGCGCTTCCGGTTGCTTCCAGTCTTGACGAAGGCCGGCTTCCGATCTACCTTCCCGTCCGGTTCGGGGCGTAGCGCAGCCTGGTAGCGCGTCTGAATGGGGTTCAGAAGGTCGCTGGTTCAATTCCAGTCGCCCCGACCAACACGAACGCTGACGGCCGGAGGCCGCAGCGTTCGTGAGCCGGTCTTGGAGCTGTCGAGGCTGCGCCTCGCAGATCGAGGCCGGCCGCAACCGCGAACATTCACGATCTTGTTCGATAGTCGGATCCCTGGAGCATTTCCCTCCGGGGATTCGTCGTTCTGGGGGGCGACCGCAGCTCTCAGCGCTCGTACGTGCCGCTCAGCGTCGCCTCGTCGATCACCAGGCCCTCCATCGCGCGCAGCAGCTCCTCGCCGCTGGCGCCGACCCGCAGCCGCATCCGCTGCTTCAGCGCGTACAGCGTGATCCGGTAGCGGCGGGGTCCCTTGCCCTCCAGGGGCGCCGGGCCGCGGTAGCCGTGGTTGTCGTACGAGAACGAGTTGGTGCCCTGGCGCGCGATCAGCCAGTTCTCGCGGCCCTCCTGGGGGATCGCCTCGGGGAACTGCCGGATCGGGCCCGGGATGTTGTACATGATCCAGTTGAAGAAGCGGTGCTCCCGCGGGGCGTCGAGGTCCTCCATCAGCAGGGCGAACTCCTCGACCCCCGGCGGGGGGTCCGTCCACTCCAGCGGTGGGGAGATGTCCTTGCCGTCGCACGTGTGCTCGGGTGGGATGGCGCCGCCATCCTCGAACGCCGGGCTCTTCAACTCCATGCCGATCGTCCCTTCTGTGGTTCGTGGGTCAGCCGTCGTCGCGGCTGCCCCGGTGACTGTACACGTCTTCCGCGATCACGATCACCCGATCGCCCTCGGCGAAGCGGACCCGCTCGGCCTTGTCCGGGTTGACGAGGATCGTGCCGTCCCGCACGTGGCCGATGGCGATCTCCTGCTTGCGCAGGGCGGCCTCCAGCACGGTGTAGAACGACACCTCGGCCCCGATCTCCACGTAGTGCGCCATCGGCTTGATGTAGATCTCGCTGCCCTCGGGGTCGAGCAGGTCCTGGAACACGTCGTCGAGGCGGCGCTCCTCGGCCAGCTGGGCGATGATCCGCCCGGTGATCTCGTCGCCGACGACGAAGTCTCCGAGCTCGGTGGTCTCGGCCACGTCGCTGGACTCCTTGGTCAGCATCTGGGCGGTGATCGACAGGTCGGCCTCCCGCTTGCGAGCCAGGTCGCGCAGGTGCACCAGGCACTTGATCGTCACCGCGTCGATGTCCTCGGCGGGCGCGTCCGCGTCCCGCACGTCGGGCAGCACCAGCACGTTGTCGTAGCTCTGCACCTCGATGGTCTCGAGGAACGCGCGGTCGCCCACGTCGCCGACGTGGAAGTCGAACTCGTGGTTGACCAGCTCGGCGCCGTGGGCCTCGACGACGCGGTAGGCGTCGGGATTGCCGCACGCCAGGGTCAGCTGCGAACCGGCGGGGGCGTAGTCGTCCAGCGCCCGCAGCACCGACATCGTGTGCGGCGCCCAGCCGATCACCAGGCTGCGCTCCGGCTGGGCCCGCTGGGCCGGGTCGTAGGCCGCCAGCGCGTCCTCGTCGATGGGGACCTCGCCGCGCCCCGACGGGACCGTGGTGTCGTCGTCCTCGGTGATCGCGATCACCTCGTCGTCGGCCTCGCAGACGGTGTCCGCGGGCGGGTTGAGGTGTACCGCTCCGCCGCGCAGCAGCCCGATGATCGCGGAGTCCTCGAACGCGAACAGCACCTCTCGGAACGGCTTGCCGGCCAGCCCCGGCAGGTCGCCGACCCGGGTGAAGTACAGCTCGTCCCCCTCGAACTGGAACAGCTCGGAGTAGACCTCGGCCAGGCCCCGCTGGCGGCACGACTGGACGAGCACCCGCGGCAGCAGCTCGCCCGGCACCAGCGACAGCACGTCCAGCCGCGAGCCGCCGGTGATCGCCCGGCAGACCCGCTGGCTCTCCCGGTCCTGGAACTCCACCACCACCGGCGCCGGGTCCACGCTGTCGCGGGTGCGGTGCGCGATCGTCAGCAGCACCTTGATCACCTGCGCGTCGGGGTCGGCCTTCTCCTGGGGGGACAGCACGATCAGCGAGCGCGCGTCGTCCAGGTTGACGCGGTCCAGGTCGGCGCCCACCGCCGGGTTCCCGGTGCGGCACACGACCTTGCTGCCGCGGTAGTCGCCGACCCGCTCCGCGAGCTCCTCGGCCATCTCAACCGAGTCCTTGGGGGCCAGGATCGCGATGGCCAGCCCGGGGTGGTTCTCGTTGGCGATCACCAGCTCGCCGACGATCCGGAAGATCTTCGGCGACCAGCCGAGGATCACCGTGTGGTTGGTCTCGGCGACGAACGACCGCCCCCGCCGCAGATCCTCCATCTTGTCCTCGATGGCGGCGGTCAGGATCCCGATCAGGGTCGCGCCGACGAACAGCCCGGCCATGATCGCGATCACCTCGGAGACGAACAGCAACGTGCCCTCTTCCCCGAGGTTGACGGGATCCGGGACCAGGATCAGCAGGCCCGTGTTGGTCAGCAGCTCCATGAACCCGGCGTCGTTGCCCCCGCGCCCGAAGACCGCGCCGGCGACCACGGTGGCCACCACGATCACCACCAGGGCGATGCCGGACAGGACCACCAGCAGCGTGATCTGCCCCGACAGCCCGCGGGCCATCACGTTGTCGAAGGCGTAGTGCCAGCGCTGGGTCAGGGTGATGCGCCCGCGCTTGCGATCGTGACTCATGGCGTGGCCCTCCCCGGACCTCTGGGCCGCCCATTGTAGCGCCCCCCGCGGGACGCTCACAGCGGCAGCGGGAGACGGCGCGTGACGGCGTCGAGGAACGCCTCGAGGGTGTCGGGGCTCCGCCGCCGGCGGTTCCACGCGGCGACGCGCCTGCGGTAGGCGGGCAGCTCGCGGGTCCAGAACCGGCGGGCGTCGCGCAGCATCGCGCGGCGCGCGGGCTCGTCGAGCGGGAACGGGGCCGGGCAGAGCACGTCGCGGCGCTGTCGCAGCGAATCGAAGGTCCCGTCGACCACCTCGAACGGGTACTGGCGGCAGATCGCGGGTGCGTCGTCGTGGACCCGGCAGCGGCCCGTGGCGGAGTCCTGGAACAGGCACGCGTCGCGGCCCGGCGCGCTGGCCAGCACGAGCTGCGCGTCGCGGCCCGACAGCCGGGCGGCGGGCAGGTGGGGCGAGAGCACCTGGTACTCGGCGGCGCAGAACGTCGCCGGGCGCCGGCCGGTGGCGCGGGCGAGGCGCAGCACGTCGCGGTGGGTCATGTAGATCGCGTAGTGCCCGCAGCACGCCGCGTCGCAGTCCAGGCAGGGGTTCTCCACGCGGGGACTCCCGCCACGGCGCGAGGCTCCACCCTCGACGCCGCGGCACCGCCCATGATACAGCCGGTCCCGGGGCGGCCCAGCCGGGTCGCCACGGAACAGGAGCCCGAGCGATGAGCGATGAGCCCACGGAACGCCGTGCGATGGCGTTCGCCGACCTGATCGCGGTGGAGCGCGTCGAGGCCCCGGCGGTCTCGCCGGACGGCCACCGCGTGGCCTACGTGATCGCCACCCACGATCCCGCCGAGAACCGCGTCCAGCGGCGGATTCGCGTCGTCGACCTCGAGACCGGCGACGGCGAGCTGTGGACCCCGGGGCCGGGCAACCACGGCTCGCCGGCGTGGTCGCCGGACGGGCGCTGGCTGGCGCTGGTCAGCGATCGCGACGAGGCCCGCGGCACCCAGCTGTGGATCATGCCGGCGGAGGGCGGCGAGGCGCGGCGGGTGACCTCCGGGCCGGGGGGCGTCTCGCAGGTGACGTGGGCACCGGACTCGCGGCGCATCGCGTTCGCGCGCAGCGTGGTCGTCAGCGCCGACTACGTCCCGGGGGAGGGCGACCTCGGCGCCGAGGACCCGCCCCACGGCAAGGTCTACGGGCTGGTCAACGAGAGGTCGTCGGCGCGGATCGAGGACGCGCTGCTGTTCCGCCACTGGGACCACTGGCGGCAGCGGCGGCGCAGCCACGTGTTCGTCGTGGACGTCGCCAGCGGCGAGCAGGCGGACGTCACGCCGGGCGACTGGGACGCGCCGCCCATCTCGCTGGGCTCCGCCCGCGATCTGGCGTTCGCTCCCGACGGTCGCTCGCTGGCGTTCGTGGCCAACCCCGACGAGGTCGTCGCCCGCTCGACCAACAACTGCGTCTTCCTGCAGCCGCTGGACGGCGTGCGGCCCGACGGCGCCCCGCGCTGCCTGTCCAGCACCGGCGCGTGTGACAACCACCCGCGGTTCTCGCGGCGCGGTCAGGTGCTGTTCTACCTGGGGATGGAGGAGCCGGGGTACGAGGCGGACCACGCCCGGCTGCGCGCCGTGGATATCGCCAGCGGGGACACCCGGACCTACCTGGAGGACTTCGAGCGCAGCCCCCACGCCTTCGAGGTCGAGCCCGACGGGGGCTCGATCGTGTTCGTCGCCCAGGACCGCGGGCGACAGAGCCTGTACCGCCTCGAGCTCGCCGACGGCGCGGTCCGGCAGCTGACGCTGGGGACCCACAACGGTCCGCTGGCGCTGCTGCCGGGGGCCGACCGGATGGTGGTCGGCCGCCAGAGCACCACCGAGCCCCTCGACCTGTACCGCCTCGAGGTGGGGGAGGGGATCGAGCCGTTCACCGCGCCGGGGCCCGTCCCGGAGGACCTGCCGGTCGACGCCGGCGCCGTCGCCACCCGGCTGACCCACCACGGCGACGCGGTGGCCGGGCTCGATCTGCACCCCGCCCGCGAGTTCTGGTACGAGGGCGCCGAGGAGACCCCGATCCACGGCTTCCTGGTCGTGCCCCCGGGGTTCGACGAGACCAGGGAGTACCCGCTGATCCTCCTGATCCACGGCGGCCCCCAGGGGGCCTTCGGGGACGACTTCCACTACCGCTGGAGCGTCCAGCTGTTCGCCGCCCGCGGCGCGGTGGTGGCGTTCCCCAACCCGCGCGGCTCCACCGGCTACGGACACGCCCTCAAGGAGCAGATCAGCGGGGACTGGGGCGGCCGCTGCTACGAGGACCTGATGCGGTGCCTGGACTTCCTGCCCCGGGAGTTCCCGTTCATCGACGGCGAGCGGGTCGCCGCCGCGGGCGCCAGCTTCGGCGGCTTCATGGTCAACTGGATCGCCGGCCACACCGACCGCTTCAAGGCCCTGGTGTGCCACGACGGCATCTTCCACGCCGAGACGATGGCCTACACCACCGAGGAGCTGTGGTTCGAGGTCAAGGAGCACGGCGGCCTGCCCCACGACGCCCGCGACAAGCTGCTCGAGTTCAGTCCCCACCTGCACGTGGAGAACTTCGAGACCCCCACGCTGGTGGTCCAGGGCGAGCAGGACTTCCGCTGCCCGGCCAGCGAGGGCCTCGGGATGTTCACCGCGCTGCAGACGATGGGCGTGCCCTCGCGCCTGCTGTGGTTCCCCGACGAGGGCCACTGGGTGACGAAGCCGGCCAACGCGGAGGTCTGGTACGACCAGGTGGTGGGGTGGCTGATGCGGTGGCTGGAGGCGTGACCTCCCCGGAAATGGCCCGCCCGCTCGTCCGTACCTAGGGTACGGGTGCGGCGGCGGGCCGCCCCGGGAGGCGAGGTCGAGATGGCAACCCCGGATTCGGTGCTGGCGACCCTCGGAGTGGTCGTGATGCTGGGGTCGTTCGTGGCGCTGGTGGTCTGGTCGGCGACGGATCGGCTGCGGCGCAAGCGTCAGCGGCGGGATCGCGACGGCGCCTGACGCGCCGCTACTCCTCGGGCTGGCGGCGCACGCGGATCTTGAGCTTGTCGCCGTTGTCCAGCTCCACGTAGAAGCTGAACGTCGCCGGGTACTGGGCGATCATCCCCTTGAAGTGCTTGTCGTTCTTGATCGGGAAGCCATCGACGCTGACCAGCACGTCGCCGATCCGCACGTCGGCCTGCTCGGCCGCGCTGCCCTCATCGAGGTCCTCGACGCGGACGCCGATCACGTTGCCCTGGCTGTCCAGCTCCTCGCTGACCTTCTTGAACCCGATGTCCTCGCGGTCGATCAGGAACCAGTCGGGGATCGTCAGCTCGCACTCGGGGCGCGACTCCAGGTTGCGGCAGGCGTAGAGGTTGACCGGGCCGGGGACCTTGAGCGAGGCGCTGAGCCACATGTCGCCCTTCTTGGCCGGGGCGATCGCCCCCTCGGGGCCGGGCGCGGGCGGGGCGCCGCCGGTCAGCGCCGCCATCGGGCCGCCCCCGGCGTCGGCCGCCGGGGCCACGGCGTAGGCCGGCCACTCGCGCTCCAGCCCCGCCAGCGGCGGGCGCAGCTCGAGATCGACCTTCTCGCAGCGCGGCCCGGACTCCGGGTTGTAGCACGCCATCAGGAAGTCGCCGACCACGGGCACGCGGACCCGCAGCCAGCCGGCCTGGCTGTCCTCGGTGACGTGCAGGAAGTCCAGCTCGGTGGCCGGCACGAAGTCGGGGAGCGGGACGAACTGGCACTCCTCGACGTCGGCGATGTCGGCGCAGCCCCACAGCATGTCGCCGCGGACCGGGATGTGGTTGATCACCCAGCCGCCGCCCTCGCCGTCGGTGGCGAAGATCTCGAACGACGAGCTGGCGCCGACCTTGGCCTCGGCGGCGGTGGCGGCGAGCAGCGGGAACGACAGGACGGCGAGCCAGTGTCGGGATCGAAGCATGGGACGACCTCTCCCCTCGGGTGCGCACCCCGCCCCGGCCGGCGGGTCGGCGTCACAACACGCGAGGATCGATCGTCATTCCCCCCGTGTCCAGGGCCCAGAACGAGTGGAGGCCGCGGCGCGTCCGGCACCGCGGCCCCAGCTCGGGCGAGCCTTTTTCGGTCCTGCTCAGGACCGGACTGGACAGCCGTCGGCGCAGTGCGCCACTCGCGGGATCATGAAGCGCTTCATCGTGCTTCCCTTCCTCGAGGAGCCAGGGCGGGATTGCCCGTGGTCCCTTGAAACCTATCGAAAACGTAGTATTTGGCTCGGCCTTGTCAAGCACGCCCCGGGCATTGACAGCGCGGCGCATCGATCCGAGTGAACGAACGGAGGCACTCGGGAAGGTCGAGATGAAGAGGGCCACGCTGGCGGTGTTCCTGATCCTGGCGACCGCGGCCGCGGTCGCCGCCGCGCAGGGCACCAGGCACCGCGACAAGGAGGAGGCGAAGGTGGGCGAGACCACGTTCCGCTGGACCGAGGAAGGGCTGCTCGAGCCGCTGCCCCAGACCGAGGAGGAGTGGCGCTCGGTGCTGTCCGCCGAGCAGTACCGCGTGCTCCGCGAGGCGGGCACCGAGCGTGCCTTCACCGGGGAGTACTGGAACACCAAGCACGGCGGGATCTACCGCTGTGCGGCGTGCGGTCAGCCGCTGTTCGACTCCGACACCAAGTACGACTCCGGCAGCGGCTGGCCGAGCTACACCGCGCCGGTCTCCGGGGACGCCGTCCACACCGAGGTCGACCGCAGCCTGGGGATGACGCGCACCGAGGTGACCTGCGGCCGCTGCGGCTCGCACCTCGGCCACGTGTTCCCGGACGGTCCCCCACCCACCGGGCAGCGCTACTGCATCAACTCGGTGTCCCTGGAGCTGACCCCCGAGCACCCGTAGTCAGCGCGCGTGCCCCCACGGCAGGTGGTCGAGATCGACGTTGCCGCCGGTAAGCACGACGCCGACGCGGTCCATCCCGGGCAGGGCGCGGAACGCCTCGGAGAGCGCCACGGCGACCCCCACCGCGGCGCTGGGCTCGATCACCAGCTTGGCCCGCTCCCAGACCCGCCGCATCGCCGCGACGATCTCCCCGTCGGGCACGGTCAGCACCGCCTCGACCTCGTCGCGGATCACCGGCCAGGTCAGCTCGCCCAGCGAGGTCAGCAGGCCGTCGGCGAGCGTGTCCGGCCCGGTCTGGGGTACCAGCACGCCGGCCGCCTTGGAGCGGGCCGCGTCGTCGGCCCCCGCGGGCTCCGCGGCGAACACCCGCACGGCGGGATCGAGGCCCCGCACCGCCAGCGTCACGCCGGACAGCATCCCGCCCCCGCCCACGGGGCCGATCACCGCGTCGAGGCCGGGGACCTGCTCCATCAGCTCGAGCCCCAGCGTGCCCTGGCCGGCGATCACGTGGGGGTCGTCGTAGGGGTGGACGAACGTCGCCCCGGTCTCCGCCTGGACCCGCGCCGCGGTGGTCTCGCGGGCCCGCAGCGTCGGCTCGCACAGCGTGACCCGCGCGCCGTAGCCCTCGGTGGCCTGGAGCTTGGCCGCGGTGGCGTTGCGCGGCATCACGACGTACGCCGGGATCCCGCGGTCGCGCGCGGCGAGCGCCAGCGCCTGGGCGTGGTTTCCGCTGCTGTGGGTCAGCACCCCGCGGGCGGCGTCGTCCGCGGGGAGCCGCCGCACCGCGTTGGTCGCCCCGCGGAACTTGAACGCTCCGACCTTCTGGAGGTTCTCGCACTTGAGGAACAGGCGCCGCCCGGCGAGCTCGTCCAGCGCGCGGCAGGTGACCACCGGGGTGCGGTGGACCCGACCCCGCAGCCGGTCCGCGGCGGCCTGGATCTCGGCGAGGGTCACGGCGTGGCTCGGCATGGCAGCGATTGTACCCGCGTCGAGACCTCCGCGACCCCCATCGACTTCCTGGACGGATGGGGTTAGTCTGCCTGAACGCCGCTCATCCAGGGCGGTCGGGAGGGAAGCCGGATGGTCGCCAAGAAGACGTTCCTGGGCGAGGAGTTCATGCCCACGCAGTGGTACAACCTCAACGCGGACTTCCCCAGTCCGATGCCCCCGCCGCTGCACCCCGGGACCGGCCAGCCGCCGGGCCCCGAGGACTTCGCGCCGATCTTCCCGATGAACCTCGTCGAGCAGGAGATGACGCCCCAGCGCTGGGTCGACATCCCCGAGCCGGTGCTGGGGATCTACAAGATGTGGCGGCCGTCCCCGCTGTACCGCGCCGACGGGCTGGAGCGGGCGCTGGACGCCCCGGTGAAGATCTACTTCAAGAACGAGGGCGTCTCGCCGGCGGGCTCGCACAAGCCCAACACCGCGGTGGCCCAGGCGTACTACAACAAGGAGTTCGGCACCGAGCGGATCACCACCGAGACCGGCGCCGGCCAGTGGGGCTCCGCGCTGGCCTTCGCCTGCGGCCTGTTCGGCATCGACTGCAAGGTCTACATGGTCCGCGTCTCCTTCGACCAGAAGCCGTACCGCCGGATCATGATGAACACCTGGGGCGCCGAGTGCGTCCCCAGCCCCACCGACACAACGGAGGCCGGGCGCAAGATCCTGGCGATGGACCCCGACTCCCCCGGGAGCCTCGGGATCGCCATCTCCGAGGCGGTCGAGGAGGCGGTCCAGGCCGAGACCACCAAGTACTCGCTGGGCTCGGTGCTGAACCACGTGATGCTGCACCAGACGGTGATCGGCCTCGAGGCCAAGAAGCAGTTCGAGGCGCTGGGGGACTACCCCGACGTGGTGATCGGCTGCGCGGGTGGCGGCTCCAACTTCGCCGGCGCCGCGTTCCCCTTCATCGCCGACAAGATCGCGGGCAAGCCGCTGCAGGTCGTCGCGGCCGAGCCGACCTCGTGTCCGACGATGACGCGCGGGCCGTACTCCTACGACTTCGGAGACACCAACCAGACCACCCCGCTGCTGGCGATGCACACCCTGGGGCACGACTTCATCCCGGCCCCGATCCACGCCGGCGGGCTGCGCTACCACGGCATGGCGCCGATGGTCAGCCACGGGGTCAGGCTGGGGCTGATCGAGCCGTGGGCGATCGACCAGATGGAGACGTTCCGGGCCGGCGTGACGTTCGCCCGCTCCGAGGGCTTCATCCCCGCGCCGGAGACCAACCACGCCATCGCGGCGGTGATCAAGGCCGCCGAGCAGGCCAGGCAGGAGGGCGTCGAGAAGACGATCTTCTTCAACTGGAGCGGCCACGGCCTGGTGGACCTGGCGGCCTACGACGCGTACTTCGCCGACAAGCTGCAGCCCTACTCGCTGCCCGAGGAGGAGATCCAGCGGGCGCTGGCCGCCATCGAGGGGCTCCCAAAGGTGGGATAGGCTGCGACAGCGTCGCAGCCTATCCTGGCGGAGTTCAGCGGTCGGACTTCGTCCGCAGCTGAACTCCGCCACGACCTGCGAAGGCTGATAGACGTGTCCTACGACGTCTTCGATCACGTGACGCTGCGCTGCCCGATGCTGGGCGGGCAGGTCACGTTCGCCTACTGCCGCACGCTGGAGGACGGGCTGCCGTGCCACAGGGCGCTGGTCTGTCACCAGCGGCACTTCCCGGTGGAGCGGTTCTTCCGCCAGATCCTCGAGGCGGAGACGTTCGAGCGCTGCTTCGCCGGGCCGGACCGCGATCGCTACGAGCGGTTCCTCGCGACGGTCGGCGAGGCGCGCCGGCGCGCGGAAGGCGAGGAATAGCGACCGGAACACACCACTCCGCTGGGGCGTTGTGGTGTACTCTGCACAATCCCTGGAGGAACCCCATGACCATCCGCAACCTGCTGATCATCTCCCTGTCCCTCGGCCTCGCCCTGGCCCTGTTCGGCTGCTGCTGTGGCGGCGGGGGCTCCAGCGACTGGGACGACTGGTCCACCGACACCGGCCTGGACAGCGACAGCTGGGGCAAGATCAAGGCGACCCAGAGCACCACGATCTACGCCAGCCCCAGCGACACCGCCGCCTCGGTGGGCACGCTGAGCCAGGGCGACAAGGTCGAGTACTACGGCTGGGACGACAGCTTCAACTACTACAAGGTCAAGACCGCCGACGGCAGCGACGGGTACGTCAAGCTGCTCGAGGCCGAGATCGTCTTCGAGTAGCGGCGAGCGCCGCCGAATACCCGCCGGGGCCGCCCCGTCCGTGGATCACGAGACGGACGGAGCGAGCCATGCAGCGGTCGACCCCGATCACCCTCGAGACCACCCTCGCCGACGACCTGATCTGCCCCGCCTGTGGCGCCGAGGTCGAGCGCTACCGGTTCGAGTCCGGGACCATCATCCGCCGCTGCCCGCGGTGCGCCTGGGGCCGGATCGAGGGCGGCGACGGCCAGGTCCGGCAGGAGTGCGCGCCGACGCACTGAGCCTCCTCCGCGCCTCCCCGCGAGGAATCGGTTGATCCGGTCCAACGCCCCCAATACCATCGTGTTCGCCGAAGTGGCGGCGAGCGGTCTCAACGGGGCGACAGGAGGACAGACCGACGGATCTTTGGGTGCCTGTAGTGTTGCAGAGGCCCGTGGTTACAAGGAAATGTCAGGATCGATGCGTGACAGTGTAAGCATGTAAAAGTGCCGTGACACGCTTGACCATGGGATCGTCTTGCGATATCAGGTCGGCATGTACATCGCGACCGTCCCCAATCGCACCTCTCCCCCAGCCATTCTGCTGCGCGAGTCCTACCGCGAGGACGGCAAGGTCAAGAGCCGCACCATCGCCAACCTGTCGAAGTGGAAGCCGGAGCGCATTGAGGCCCTGCGCAAGGCCCTCAAGGGCGAGTTCGACGGGATCGAAGGCGAGGCGAGCTCCGGCCTGATCTTCGGGGTGCTGTTCGTGCTGAAGGTCCTCGCCGATCGCCTCGGCCTGACCTCGGCACTGGGTCGTCATCCCCAGGCGCGGCTCGCCCTGTTCCTGGTCTTGGCTCGCGTGGCCCACCAGGGCTCGCGGCTCTCCGCGCTGCGCTGGTCGCGCGATCATGCGGTGGACGAGATCCTCAATCTCGATGCGTTGAGCGAGGACGCGTTGCTCGAGGCGCTGGACTGGCTGGACGAGCATCAGCAGGCGATCGAGGACAAGCTGTACAAGGCGTACGTCAAGAAGGTCGGCGCTCCGCCCGTGCTGGTGCTCTACGACGTGACGTCCTCGTACTTCGAGGGTGAGCACAACGAGCTGGCGGCCTACGGGTACAACCGCGATGGCAAGCGGGGCAAGAAGCAGATCGTCGTGGGTCTGCTGACCGACGATCACGGCCATCCCCTGGCCATCCGGGTCTTCCGAGGCAACACGTCCGATCCGACGACGGTCCCCGAGCAGATTGAAACACTGAAACAACGTTTTGGGATTGACGAGGTCGTCTTCGTAGGCGACCGGGGCATGGTCAAGGCCAAGGGGAAGTGGGCGTTGATGGAGACGGGCTACCACTACATCTCGGCCCTGACCAACGCCCAGGTGCGCAAGCTGCTCAAGGCGAAGGTCCTCCAGTTCGGTCTATTCGACCAACACGTCCATGAGGTCGAGCACGACGGTTTCCGCCTGGTGCTTCGGCGCAACGATGCCGTCCGCCGCAAGGAACACCACCGGCGCGAGAGCAAGCTGCGGGCGCTGCAGGCCAAGGTCGACGAGCGCAACGCCTTCGTCACCCGATCGCGTCAGGCGATCCCCGAGGCCGGCCTCAAGAACCTCGAAGAGTGGGCCTGGCAACACAAGCTCAGCGGCTTCGTCACCCTCGTGCTCGACGGGCGCATGATCCGCTGTGACATCGACGAGGCCGCCAAGGAGGATGCGGGGCTGTTGGACGGATGCTACGTCATCGAGACGGATGTGCCCGCCGAGCTCATCGACCCCGAGACGGTCAACGACCTGTACACGAGCCTGCAACGCGTCGAACGCGATTTCCGTACCCTCAAGACCGGCGGGCTCGAACTGCGCCCCATCTGTGTGCGCAAGGCGACCCGGACCCGCGGTCACGTCTTCGCCACCATGCTGGCTCTGATCATCACCCACGAGATCCAGGCTCGCTTGGCCCAGGCCTTCGGCACCACGGACGACGATTCCGAGGCCGTGACCTGGAGGGACGCGATGGCCAGCCTCTCGCGGCTGACCTTCCTGGTCTACAGCGCTGCCGACAAGCCGTTTCAGCGATTGATGCGGCCGGATGCCCAGCAGCAGGCCATCCTCGACGCCCTCGACGTCCCGTGGCCCGCCAAGACCCCCAAGAAGAAGTCGGCCTGAGCCGCAGCCGATCCCGCTCCGCAGCGATGTAGGCAGTAGCCATTTCGGCTCTGCTGCCCGATTCCTGTGTAATTTCTATTGTTTATGCGCGGGATTCAGCAGTAAGCCAACGAAAGATCCGACCGATGCGATGGACCATCACCCTGGCGGCGCTGCTGGCGCTGCCGTTGCTGCTGTGGGGCTGCCCGGAGGGGCCGCCCACGACCGGCGACGACGACGCGGGCGACGACGACGGTGCGGACGACGACGCGGGCGACGACGACGCGGGCGACGACGACGCGGGCGACGACGACGCGGGCGACGACGACTCGTGCGCCGACTACCGCACCCAGTATCCCTCGGGGTCGTATGGCACCTCGGTCGGGTCGGTGCTCGAGGACTGGCCCGGGATGGTGCTCGGCGACGGGAGCGCGGTCAGCCTCGCCGACGTCTACGCGGACACCTCGAAGGTCGCGCTGGTGGTGGCCAACGCCTTCGACTCGTGACCGGCCTGTCAGTCGGAGGCGGCGCCTCTGAACAGCTACTACAACACGATGTCGTCCCAGGGCGTGGAGGTCGTCACGATCATGTGCACCTCGAGCGGACCCGGCTCGGCCCAGCTCGCCGCGTCGTGGACCAGCCAGCACGGGCTCGATCACATGGTCTGGGGGGACACCACGGACCACATGTACTACACGTTCACCGGCCCGCAGATGGGCGGGAACTACCCCTCGACGATGGTCATCGACCTGGACACGATGACGCTGCGGGCGTTCCAGTCCGGGGACCACACCGGCGTGACCGGCGCGGTGGCCCAGATCCTGGGCGAGCCGCACCCCTGCGCGGACCTCTGATCAGCGGGGGGGCCCGGGGGGGCGGCCGCGGCCCGGTCCGGGGAGCTGCTCCTCGAGCTGGCCGTAGAGCTCCTCGCCGAGCAGCTCGACCAGCGCGGACTCCGTCTCCGCCTCGAGCTGCTCGCGCTCGGCGCCGAGCGCCTCGCGATCGCCGTCGCCCTCCATCATCGCGTCGTGCAGCTCCATCCGCTGCGAGACGTGGTCGGACAGGATCCGGGTGACCTGGGCCTCGGTCTCGGCGTCCAGCCCGTGCTCCGTGGCGAAGTCGGACACCGTCTCGGCGATGCGGTCGGCGATGTAGTCGGTGCGGCGCTCCCGGCGCTCCTCGCGCTCGGCGCTGGAGTACTCCTCGAACAGCTCCCCGAGCCGCTCCTGGAACGCCGGGTCGTCGAGCACCTCTTCCATCGAGGCCGTCGCGGCCTCGGCGCCGTCGCCGGCCGCTCCGTCCCGTCCCCGGCGCGAGCCTCGCGGGCGCCCCCGTCCGGCGACCATCGCGGCGCCGTCGGCGTCGACCTCGTCGAGGAGCTCCAGCCCCCCGCCTGCGTCCCGGCCGCCGCGCCCGCCGCGGGCGCCACGGTCGCGGCCCGCGGTGGCCCCGCGCTCGTCCTCGAGCCGCTCCTCGAGCGCCACGACCCGCTGGCCGAGGCGGTGGTTCTGGACCGCGAGCGCCAGCACGCCGAGCACCAGCACGGCGAGGGCGATGGGGATCCAGCGGTAGGGGTCGGTGCGCATCGTCGCACAGGCTAGCAGCCTTTCCTCCTGTCGAACATCGGCCCTGCGCTGGCGGCGTCCGACCGCGGGCCCTACGATCGGGGGGCGCCGCCGCGGCGCGCCGACGCCATGACCCGACCGCTCCGCCAGCCCCGCTCGTCGTCGCTCGAGGGGCGGGTCCTCGCCCTGCTCGGGCCGACCAACACGGGCAAGACCCACCGCGCGGTGGAGCAGATGCTGGGGCACCCCAGCGGCATGATCGGGTTACCGCTGCGGCTGCTCGCCCGCGAGGTCTACGACCGGATCACCGCTCGGGTGGGCGAGCGCGCGGTGGCGCTGATCACCGGCGAGGAGAAGCGGATCCCCGCCGATCCGGCGTACTTCGTGTGCACGGTGGAGTCGATGCCGGTCGACCGCCGCGTGGCGTTCCTCGCCGTCGACGAGATCCAGCTCGCCGGCCACCGGCTGCGGGGGCACGTGTTCACCGATCGCCTGCTCCACGCGCGGGGCGACCGGACCACGATGTTCCTCGGCGCCGACACCGCCGCGCCGCTGGTGCAGCGCCTGGTCCCCGAGGCCCGGATCGAGCGGCCGGAGCGGTTCTCGACGCTGCGCTACGCGCCGCCGCGCAGGTTGCAGGGGCTCCCGCCGCGCTCGGCGGTGATCGCGTTCTCGGCGGCGGACGTGTACCACCTCGCCGCGGAGCTGCGCGACCGGGTCGGGGGCGCCGCGGTGGTGCTCGGGGCGCTGTCGCCGCGGACGCGCAACGCGCAGGTCGCGATGTACCAGGCCGGCGAGGTCCCCTACATGGTCGCCACCGACGCGATCGGGATGGGGCTCAACCTCGACCTCGACCGGGTCGTGTTCGCGTCGTTGACCAAGTTCGACGGGATCGAGCACCGCGAGCTGACCCCCGCGGAGATCGGGCAGATCGCGGGCCGCGCCGGGCGCTACCGGCGGGGCGGGTGGTTCGGCGGGCTGAGCGCGGTCGGCGACTTCCCGCCCGGGCTGATCGACGCGGTCGAGGGGCACCGCTTCGCGCCGCTGCGCCGGCTGTACTGGCGCAACCCCGAGCTGGAGTTCTCCTCGCTGGACGGGCTGCTCGACTCGCTGCAACAGCCCCCGCCGCGGGACGAGCTGGAGCTGGCGCGCCACGGCCGCGACGGGGCGGCGCTGCGCGAGCTGGCCGGGGAGGACGCGGTGCGCGCGATCGCCACCGATCGGGACCGCGTGCGGCAGCTCTGGGAGGTCTGCCAGATCCCCGACTACGGGGCGGTCGACACCCACGTCCACGCGCGCCAGCTCGCGGAGATCCACGCCCAGCTGGTGTCGCCGGCGGGCCGCCTCGGCGACGACTGGCTCGACGCCCGGGTGCGGCGCGTGGAGCGCACCGACGGCGACCTCGAGACGCTGATGACCCGCATCGCGCAGGTCCGGATCTGGAGCTACGTGGCCTACCGCCCGGCGTGGGTCGCCGACGCCGAGGGCTGGCAGGCGCGCACCGCCGCCGCCGAGGACGCGCTGTCCGACGCGATCCACGAGCAGCTCGCCGAGCGCTTCGTCGATCGCCGCGCCGTGGTCCTGCTGCGGGAGCTCTCGGGCGCCGGCGGGGCCGACGTCACGGTCGGGGAGGACGGCGCGGTGCGGGCCGACGGCCAGCGCCTGGGGCGGCTGGAGGGGCTCGAGTTCCGCCCCGCGCGGGGCCTCGAGGCGGGGCGCGCGCGGGAGGTCCGGCGGGCGGCGCGGGCGCTGCTGCAGGGCGCGGTGGAGGAGCGCGTCGAGCAGATCGTGCGGGCGCCGTACGAGGACTTCACGCTGGACGACACCGGCCAGGTGCGCTGGCAGGGCGCGGCGCTGGCGCGGCTGGCGCCGGGGCGCGACGTGCTGTCCCCGGAGGTCCGCGTGCCCCGCAGCGAGCTGGCGGGGGCCGGGGCGCGGCGTCGCATCGAGCGGCGCCTGGTGGCGTGGTCCCGTGACCTGGTGGCGGACCTGCTGGCTCCCCTGCGGCGCCCCGTGGCGCGCGCGCTGGGACCGGCGGCGCGCGGCGTGGTGTACCTGCTCGAGCAGGGCCTCGGGACGGCGGCCCGCGCCGACGCCAGCCGCCAGCTCCGCGAGCTCGGCGGCGACGATCGCCGCCACCTGGCGCGCCTCGACGTCCGGCTGGGGACCCGGCACGTGTACGTCGCGTCGCTGCTGGACCCCGAGGCGGTGGCGCGCCGCGCTGTGCTCGCCGGGGTCTTCGCCGGGCTGGCGCCGCCACCGGTGGCGCCCTACGCCGGCGAGGCAGCGGTGGCGGCCGACGCGGCGCTGCCCGACGAGGTCTACCGGGCGATGGGCTACCCCCGGGTCGGCGCGCTGGCGGTCCGCACCGACGTGCTCGAGGAGATCGCGGCGGCGATCCGCCGGGCGGCGCGGCGCGGCGCGTTCGCGGCCGACCCGGCGTGGTCGGCGCGGCTGGGCGCGACCGACGACGAGCTGGCGTCGCTGCTCGAGGCGCTGGGCTACCGCCGCGCCAGGGGCGGCGGGCTCCGGTTCGTGCGGGCCCGCCGGCCGCGCGGCGCGGGGCGGCCGCGATCCCGGCGAGGTCAGGGGTAGTCCTCGGCGCAGGAGTAGCGCCAGGCGTCCAGGTCCAGGTGCTTGAGCAGCGTGTCCAGCTGCATCGCGTTGGCGTCCGGGCAGATCTGGCCGGCCTGGCCGACCGGGTCGTACTGGATCTGGAACACCGCCTTGCCCTGCTGGACGAACGGCAGCAGCAGGTCGCACTCCTCGTAGTCGAAGCACTCCTCGTTGACCGCGAAGTCGAAGTGGTCGAGCAGGTCGCCGATCTGGTCCAGGTCGTTCTTGAGCCCGATCGACAGCCCGCGGGCGTGGGCCTCGCTGGCGAGGAACAGGTTGTAGTCCAGCTGCTCGGCGTAGCCGAACGGGAAGCCGGGGTCGTTGGTGTAGCCGTCGACGTTGTCCGGATCGACGGCGTCGCAGCCCTTCTTCGCCGCGCGGTCCAGCCGCGAGCGCATGATGTCGCGGACCTCGGCGTGGGTCACGTCCAGCCAGCGCTCGCCCTCCCAGCCGTCCAGGTCGTTGCCCAGCGCCTCGGGGGGGAACATCCAGGCGTCGCTGCGCCACTCCTCGTAGCTGCCGGCGCTGAAGTAGCACAGCACCCGGCGGCCCTGGGCCTGCAGGTCGGCGATCGTGATCGCGCTGGTGTCCTCCAGGTCCAGGTCGTAGACCGCGACGTCGACGGTGTAGTCCATCGTGCCGGTGTACTGGATCTGCCACGACGTACCGGGCGGCGGCTGCCACGGGGCGCTGTCGTCGTCGCCGCCGTCGTCGTCGCCGCTGTCGTCGTCCGCGGCGTCGTCGTCCGCGGCGTCGTCGTCGCCGCTGTCGTCGTCCGCGGCGTCGTCGTCACCGCCGGTGTCGTCGTCCGCGGCGTCGTCGTCCGCGGCGTCGTCGTCCGCGGCGTCGTCGTCGTCGCCCGGGCAGCCGCACCACGCCGAGGGCAGGATCAGCGCGAGCAGGATCGCGAGGTGTTCTCTGGCCATGCCGGTCCCTCCGCCGGCATCGTATCAGGGGGCCGCGGCGTCCGGCACGTTTGCTGCCGACGGCGCGTCCTGCGGGTCCTGCCGGGCGCCGCGCAGGATGTCCGCCCACCGGATCCGGCCCGTCATCTGCATCAGCAGGAACAGCGTCACGATCGACAGCACCGTCACCGTCAGGCCGGTGAAGCCATCCCAGAAGTGGGCCAGCGAGAACCCGATCAGGTAGATCAGCTGCGCCGCCGCCGACTCGAGGAACGCGAACCGCGGCGAGACCACCAGCCGCAGGTAGCTGACCACCAGCACGATGCTGACCACCGAGCTGAGCGCGAACGCGGCCACCACGTGGAGGTGGTCCACGGTGTAGCCGAACAGCAGGTGGAAGGCGAAGAACGCCGCGCCGAGGAAGCCGTAGTTGATCGGGTGGATCTCGATCCCGCGCAGCGTGGCGAGCACGAACAGCATCCCGAAGAAGAACAGCAGCGACACCGGCGCGGAGAACGACAGCGCGGCGGCGAGCTCGCCCGGCTGGATCGGCACCGGCATCACCATCCCGATGTCGTGGCCGGTGACCACCTGGTCGAAGTCCCAGGCCAGCGTCCAGCCCGGCCCGCTGCGCTGCTTGCTCGACGGCGACATCCCGTAGCCCGGGAAGTCGATGTCGGCGAAGTCGGTGGTCATCACCAGCGAGAAGTCCTCGAGGTTGGCGACCCCCGGCGCCGGGACGTAGCGCCACTCGTCCATCCCGCGGCTGCGGTAGCCGATCTCGAGGGTCACGGTCTGCCCCGGCTGGACGGGGATCGAGGCGCTGACCTGGCCCATCTCGGGGCGCAGCGTGCGGGCCAGGTCCTCGCCGTCGACGACGAACCGGAAGTCGTCGTACAGCCCGTTCTCCTGGGGGAACGAGAACCCCAGCAGCAGCGTCCCTGGGATCTCCTCGCGGTGGGTGTAGGACCAGGCTCCGTCGAAGGCGACGTCGTACAGCGCGTACCACATCAGCCCCTTGAGCCGCTGGTCGAGGGTCAGGTCCGCGGTGATCGTCGTCGACGCCGGCGTCATCTCGCGGGTGTGGACCTGCTCGACCCGCTCGCGGATCTCCTTGACCTCGCCGCCCACGATCTCCGAGCGGACCTCGAGCTTCTCGGTGGTCCACTGGAACGTCCAGCGCGGTGCAGCCTGGGCCTGGGGCGAGCCCCACAGCTCGGTCACGGGCCCCCGCAGGGCGCCGGACTGATCGCGGGTGCGCTCCTCCATCACCACGCCGAACACCAGCCAGGCCACCGTGGTGACGCCGAACACGGCGGCGATCCCGATCCCTCTGAGCACGAACTGCATCGCGACCTCCTCTCGACCCGAGGGTGTCGCCTGGCTGCGGCCGGGGCGCGGCCCCCACGAGGCGGGTCCGTGGAACGATCGTGCAGGAGTCGTGCAGGGCGCCCGGAGGTCACCGCGACGTAACGACCCGAGGTGTCGCGGTCCGCGACGGGAACTTCCGTGTCACGCTGCTGTCAGACCCGGCGAACCCGAGAGCGTCGAGGAGGGAACGATGACGAGCAACCACTGGTTCGGAGGCATCGCGGCGGTGGCCCTGGCCGCGGCGGGAGTCGTCGCCGGCTGCGGCGGCGAGGACGCGGCGCCGGTCAAGGCGACGCTGAGCGACGGTCAGGTGATGTACGGCGACCTGCGGACGTCCGTGCTGGTCCTCGACGGCGAGCTCGGGCCGCTGGAGATCCCGCTGGCCGACGTGGGCGAGGTCGTCCCCGTCGAGGGCGACGAGGTGGACGACGCCGACCACTACGTCAAGGTCTGGCTGCGCAACGGCTCGGAGCTGGTCGGGCGCTGGGACGACCCGCAGCTGGCGATGGACATCGCCGTGGGCGGCGACGACGTCAAGGTCGACCTGCCCGTGCCCCAGCTGCACCGGCTGCAGACCCAGGGCGGCGAGCTGTGGCCCGACGGCGCGGTGTACCGCGTCCGGACCACCACCGGCGACGACTTCCTGGTCGACGCCGAGCAGTCGCGGCTGGCGATCGAGAACGACCTGGGCACCTTCGAGCCCTACCTCACCGAGTGCCGCACCGTGCGCCCGGTGGACGACCCCGACGGCGACTGGCGGGTGGAGCTGGACAGCGGCACCGTGCTGATCGGCCGCCCGGTGGACGACGCGCTGACGCTGGTGATGCCGCTGGGGCCCGACGAGGTCACCGTCCCGCTGGCGGTGCTGGAGTCGATGGAGGTCCAGAGCTGGTACATCGCCGCCGCCTCGACCTCGGCCGAGCAGGAGCGGCGCCCCGGCCCGCTCGGGCGGATCGACGATCGCGAGCACGCCCGGGGCCGCCGCGGCAAGCGGGACGGCGACGGCGCGGGGGGCTGGCAGCCGTGGGGCGGCGACGCCGCCACCGCGACCGTCGACGCCGCCGAGCCCGAGCAGGCCGCCGTCGAGGAGATCCCGGTGGACAGCTCCACCGCCGGCCCGACCCCCTGGCTCGGGGGAGCCGGTGGGGTGCTCGGGGGCGCCCCGTCGGTCGCCCCGCCCGCCGACGAGGACGGCTACTTCAGCCGCGGCGCGCTGGAGCAGTCCAAGAACCAGGCGCAGTGACCCCGCGGTGCGGCTCCACCCTACGCGCGGTGGCGATCAGTAGTCCCCGAACGCGTCGCCATAGGCCCGCAGCACCTGGCTCGGCCCGAACCCGCGATCGTTGCCGTGGATCGTCAGCAGCACGCGGTGCAGCGGGTTGGTGAAGTACGCGTCGATGCCCAGCTGGGCCAGGAAGATCAGCCGCTGCTGGATCCGGTCGTTGAGCAGCTTGCGGTACTCCTCCTGGGCCGCGAGCGAGGCGGGGTTGTACTTCTCCTGGAAGCGGGGGTCGATGTCGTCGAACGATCCGGGCGCCGGCAGCTTGCAGCCGGGGAACAGCTCCCAGTCCTCCCAGCGGATCTGGCCCTTGGCCAGCCGCGGGTAGATCGCCAGCGACAGCTCCTTGGGGATGTCCTCGTACACGCCGCGGTCGTTGCTCGCCGGGTCCTTGTAGAACCCGCCGGTGTTGAGCACCAGTCCGCGGGCGCCGGTGACGGTCAGCATCTTCTCCAGCGCGTGGGCCTCGGTGTTCATCTCCCACACCGCGAACGGGTTGGCCCCGGGGACCATCTTGAGCCGGTTCATCTCCTGGAGCGGGATGTTCTCGGCCGTGCTCGACTTGGTGGCGAGCGTCATGTACATCGCCGTGGTCAGCCGCGGGTCGTCGATCAGCGTCACCGGCGGCAGCGTCTCGTCCTTCATCAGCAGGCACAGGTAGTCCGGCCACGGGGTGTCCAGGCAGTCGTCGGCGCCGGGCAGCAGGTGGCGCGCGGTCTCGACCCGGCCATTGGCGCACAGCACGTCCTCGTGGATCAGGATCAGCTGGTCGTCGAAGCGCGTGACCATCACGTTCTCGGCGGTCTGCACGGTGCGCAGGTAGTCGCTGTCGACACGATAGTCGTCGGATTTGTTGTAACAGCCGTCCTCGAGGCCGACGGTGCCCTTCCGCGGGTCCTCGGGCTCGTAGAGCACGACCAGCGCGTCGTCGTTGCCCACGCGCACGCGCTCGCCAGCGTCGTACTCCAGGTGGGTGCGGTGTGACGCGTTGCCCAGCGTCGACTTGCCCGAGCCGGACAGCCCGATCGTGATGAACGTCACCGGCACCGGGCGCTCGGCGTCGTGGCGGCGGACGTGCAGCGTCTTGCTCGAGCCATGGATCGGCATGCCGTAGCCGTGCTCGATCGCCGAGTTCCAGATCAGCGTCAGCGCGGCCTTCTTGGTCTCCCCGAAGTAGCGGCCGCCGAGCAGGTAGGCGGTGTTGTGGTCGACGTCGAACAGCATCAGGATCCGCGGCGGCTCGGGGTCGTCCGCGGTCTGTCGCGGGTCCTCGGGGTTGATCCGCGCCTTGCGCGCCAGCCAGTCGGGGTTGACCCACTCGGGGTGGCACACGATCCGGACGTCGCGGACGTTCCCCAGCGGCTTGCTGTCGCGGTACAGTGCCTCGGTCTCGGGGGTGACCCGGATGAAGTTGGTCACCAGGTCCATCGCCAGCTTGGCGTACTTGCGGTCCACCGTGTAGCTGATCCGCCCCATGAAGTCGTGGTTCTTGCCGAAGTACGCCGTGACGTTGACCATCGGCCGCTGCATCAGCTCGAAGTTGGCCTCGCGGATGATCCGCTCGTAGCGGTCGCGGATCAGCCGCTGGTCGGGGTCGGCGGCCAGCTCCTCGTCCCGCGGGAGCAGACGCCGGGCCCACGCCGAGCGGCCGGTGTCCTGGCCCGAGTAGTGGACCAGCACGCGGTCGCGGCCCTCGGACAGCCCCAGGTAGCGGGGGTCCGCCATCGGCACGTCGGTCACGATCGTCGACGGTCCCTCGGCGGCGACGTCGTAGAGCTCGTCCATGTCCGTGATCTTGTGGGTGTTGGTGGCGTGCCTCGCCGCCACGGCGCAGGCGCGCGTGCGGCTGATCTCGCGGCGGGCGACGCGGGGATCGACGAAGCCGATGGTGCTCATCCGGGCATCTCCTCATCAGGTGCAGCCTATATAGACCGACAGGAACCCATTGTCATCCTGTTCGAACCGCGGTGGACCGGCCCGGGAACCGCCTCCATCCGATATGATGCTGGGCAACCAGGGGTGCGGCCGACATGCCTGTATGCAACATGAGAATAGTAATATGCTACACATATTTGGTACTACTGGCCGGTTGTCCCGCAGGGGACGACGACACCGCGGACGACGACACCGCGGACGACGACACCGCGGACGACGCCGCCGTGGACGACGACACCGGCGACGACGACGCGGGCGACGACGACGCGGGGGACGACGACGCGGGGGACGACGACAGTGGCGGGATGAGCGAGGACGAGGCGTTGCTGCGTCAGGCGATCGATGGCCTGGTCGATCCCGACGAGGCGCTGGAGACCGTCGCCGCGCGGGGCGGGCTGCCGGTCGAGACCACGTCCGGGGACTACCTCTTCGCGTGTACCTGTGGCCCGGTGAGCTGGTCGCTGGCGGGCGATCACGAGGGCTGGAGCGGCCAGCCGATGACGGCCAGCGGCGCGCTGTGGTGGATCGAGGTCGCGGTCCCGGAGCCGGACGGCAGCAAGTACAAGTTCACCGACGGAGCGGCGTGGATCCCCGATCCGCGAGGGCGGCGCTTCGATCACGACGAGTTCGGGGAGATATCCCTGGTTCGAGCCAGCGCACCCCACCTCGAGCGCTGGTATCGCGTCGAGGGCTTCGGCCTGCAGCCGCGCGACGTGCAGGTGTGGGTCCCCGCGGCAGGCAGCTACACCCACCTGTTGCTGGTCCACGACGGGCAGAACCTCTACGACCCCGACGCGATCTGGGGCGGATGGCGGCTGCAGGAGTCTCTGCCGGCCGCGATGCTGGCGGCCGGGGTCGACAACACGCCGGCGAGGATGGACGAGTACACCCACGTCGAGGACTACCTCCACGACACGTGGTACGGCGGCGAGGGGGACGCCCACGCGGACCTGGTGGAGCTGGTCGTCCGGCCCCTGATCGAGGACGCCTACGGCACGCCGCAGGCGGTGGCGGTGATGGGCTCGTCGCTGGGGGGGCTCGCGTCGTTCCACACCGCGGGGCGCCACGAGGGGCGCTACGACATGGCGATCAGCCTCTCGGGCACCATGGGCTGGGGCTCGATCGGCGCCGACAACGAGACGATGATCGAGCGCTACGAGGCTGCGGGGCACCGCGACACGGCGCTGTACCTCGACAGCGGCGGCAACGGAACCTGCGTCGACGCCGACGGGGACGGGATCTGGGACGACGATCCCGCCGCCACGGACAACTACTGCGAGAACCAGCAGTTCCGCGACGTGCTGGAGGCCGCCGGCTACGTCTCCGGGACCGATCTGTGGCACTGGTGGGAGCCGGACGCCCCGCACAACGAGGCGGCGTGGGCCGACCGGGTGTGGCGGCCGCTGGAGATCTTCGCGGCGATGTGAGCGGGATCAGCGCCGGGTGCGGCGGTCGCCGGGGCGTCGCCGCGGGGCCGGTGCGGGGACCTCCTCGGGGAGCGGGCCGAGGTGGACGAACCACAGCTTGGGGATCACGTAGGGCCGCCGCAGGCCCGGGCCGGACTGCTCGCGGTAGTAGATCCCGTCGCGCACCTGGTAGTCCTCCTGGGACAGCGCGCTGGCGGCGTCGAGATCCCCGCCGCAGACCATCGCGAGCCCGTCCAGCAGCGCGTCGCCCCCGTTCTTGCCGGTCTCGTCCATCACGAACGCCGCGCCGCAGTTGGGGCAGATCCCGCCCTTGCAGCCCTCCGGGCTGTAGACGCGGACCGTCACGAGCTCGGGCTTGGGGATTCGCTCCTTGCAGAACAGGCAGCGGGCCAGGCGGGCCTGGGCCTTGGTGCCGTGTCCGCGGCGCTGGTGCCGCAGGGGATCGCGCTGGATCGGCACGGGAGCTCCTCTCGATCGGAGAAGAGGTAGGCGTTCTGACGCGACTTGGCAAGGGCCGGGGTGCGGCCTGCAGTCGCGCTCAGGGCACCACGGAGAGCCCGCCGACCACCATCACCCGGGCCTCGGTGGCCAGCTGGCTGCCCTCGGTCAGGACGTGGATCTGGCGGTTCTGGCGGAACACCTGGACCACCGCGTGCCCCTCGGGCAGCCCGGCGAGGAACGCGGGGCTGATCAGCGGGCTGGTCTCGTCGCTGAAGGTGCACACCAGGTTGCCGGCGTGCTGGTCGCTGCCGTCGTAGAAGTCCAGCCAGATGACGAGCCGTTCGGCGGGCTGGCCGCCGCTGATCGTGAACACCAGGCTGCCCCCGAGGTGCAGCTCGTGGGCGGTGTGGTCCGACAGATCGGGATCGACGGTCAGCGAGCTGTGGGGGGTGACGAGCGCGTCGGTCACGGTGTGGGCCACGAACCCTGCACCGCCGGGCACGATCAGGTCGTAGGCCTGCTGGCTCTCCCAGTCGGCGTTGGGGGCCGTGGCCTCGTACCAGCCGTCGTTGGTGACCGGGAGCGCCAGCGCGTACGAGCCCGAGTCGTAGGTCACCTCGGCCCCGGCGTCGCGGGGGGTGAACGACGCGCTGGGCGGCGCGAAGTCGCGGATGCACGAGCCGGGGGAGGGGACCTCGCCGGCCAGCGCGTACGACAGCGGCGTCACCACCCGGGTCTCGGCCCAGATGCCCGCCGTGAAGGGGTTGGAGGGCACGCTGTTGTCCAGCACGCGGACCCGCCAGTAGCGGGATATCACGCCGGTCAGGCCGGTGTAGTCGTCGCCGGCGGTGTAGGCGTCGTCCAGCACCGCGCTGCCGCCGCTGGTGGTGACCGAGACCGACAGCGTCTGGGGCACCGGGATCGCCGGAGCGGTGGCGGTGATCCGCTGGGGCTCGACGGACACGACCTGCGCCTCGGTGGCGCCGAACCGCACCACGGTGTCCGCCACCGCGGTGAAGTGGTCCCCGAACAGCTGGACCTCGATGCCGCCGGCCAGCGGCCCGAAGGTCGGGTCGATGCTGTCCAGCAGCGGCTCCTCGGGGGGAGGGGTGGTGTCGTCGTCGCCGCTGTCGTCGTCCCCGGCGGAGTCGTCGTCGGCGGTGTCGTCGTCGGCGGTGTCGTCGTCGGCGGTGTCGTCGTCGGCGGGCGTGGTGTCGTCGTCGTCGCCCCGGTCGCAGCCACCGAGGAGCAGGAGCAGGACGGCGAGCAGCGCGGTGCTTCGTGGTCCCGTCACGGTCGCCACCCTTCCTCCCCCACGTTCATGGTACGGGGGCGGGCGACAGGGGCTCAAGGCCGGCCCTTGCCGGGGTGCGCCTCGCCGGGGGCTGGCTCACGCTGCATCTGCTCCTCGAGCAGGCCCTGCTCCACCAGCCGCTGCTCCAGTGCCCAGCGGTAGCTCCGGGTGCGCTGGACGTCCAGGTCCTCGACGGCCCGGGTGGCCCATTGCAGCGCGCCGCGCAGGTCGCCCTCGACCTCGGCCGCCACCGCCAGGCAGTGCGCCGCCTTGCCCCGCACCTTCTCGTTGGTGCTGCCCAGCAGCTGCTCCCAGAGGGCTCGCGCGCCATCCCAGTCGTCGGCCCGGGCTCGCGCGCGGGCCTCCTCGAGCAGCGGGTCGCCGGTGCCGAAGTAGCTGCGGCGGACCCAGTCGTACGACGGCGCGATGTGGCGCGCGTAGTACGCGCCGGAGTCCACCGCCAGCTCGCGGACCGTGTCGTATTGCGACGGCAGGTTCCCGATCGCGTCGCGCTCGCTGTCGCCGTCGGCGCTCCAGGTGTCGGTCTCGATGTGGTCGCGCAGGTCGTCGAGGACCCGCCGCTGCTGCACGTCGTACAGCCGCCACGCGGCGAGCACGTCGGTCTCGCGCCGGGCGCTGTACTCGACGCGGACGTGCTTGTCCCCGTCCTCGTCCTCCTCCTCGATCCGGCGGGAGTCGGTCTCCACGCGGGAGTCGGAGTCGAACGCCTCCAGCGCGACGATCGCCTCGCAGCCGAACTTGGCGCACAGGCTCTCGGCGGTGTCCCAGTCGAGCTGCTCGTCGAACAGGCTGGACCTGGACTGGGCGGCGTCGAGGTGCAGGTCCACGACGTGGTAGCGCGGCGAGGCCGCCAGCCCGTCGCTCAGGGCGCCCAGCGCCGCGGCGCGGCCCTCCAGATCGACGGTCAGCGCCTCTCCGGTGAGCATCCCCTCGATGGCGCCGAGGATCCCCTCCCCGACGTTGCCGACCTGGGAGCGATCGACCACCGCGACGGTCTCCACGTGGGGCGGGACCGGGACCTCGGCGGGGCGCAGCACGCGCAGCGAGACCGACGGCGCGCAGCCCGTCGAGAGCGCGACCCACGCCGCGAGTCCCAGCCCGATCCAGTGCCAGCGTCCCATCGCACCGTCCCTTCGCGAGCGGGTCCATTGTACCGGGGCGGCGACGCGGTGCAGCCGGTTCAGGGCGAGGCGTCGCCGTCCCAGGCCTGGCCCGGGCCGATCACCGACAGCGTCGCGCCCTCGAGGCCCGCCGTCTGCCAGCCCCCGGCGGGGACGCCGGACCAGCCGGCGGTGCGAGCGTCGATCACCAACAGGTAGCTGTCGGCGGCGGCGGCCAGCGTCGCGGGCGGCTCGGCGCTGGCGTCCAGGTAGATGTCGAGGCCGATCGCCGCGAGCTCGGGGTGCTGGGCCAGCGCCCAGATCATCCCGCCGAGGTGGTTCTCGAAGAAGTCCGAGTCCTCGTACAGTCCGGTGACCAGCAGCGTCCCCGGGAGCGTGCCGTCCCCCGGCTCGAGGGTCAGCTCGCCGTCGATCCAGCCGTAGGGGCTGTCGTCGAGCCCGCCGAGCTGCCAGTCGCCGAGGGCGCGCTGGTCCAGGTCGTCGCCGTCGAGGGCCACGGCGGTGAAGTCGCCGGGCAGGGCCTGCCAGCCCTGGGTCGGCGCCACGTAGGCCGGGCGCTCCAGGACCGGGCTGGTGCAGGTCCCGAAGGCGGGGATCAGCACCCGGTAGCCGCTGGGCAGCTGCCACACCCGCTGGGTCCGGATGTCGGGGGGCTCGCCGGCGGTCAGGGTCGCCTGCGAGTCGCTGGTCTCGATCACCGTCACGGCGCCGCGGCCGACGACCTCCGCGGTGCCGTCCGAGGACACGAACAGCGCGGTCATCGGGTCCACGCCGATGCCCAGCGGGTTGGCCGCGCCGTCGAGCTTCCAGCGCTCGAGGAACACCGCGAGGCGGCCGAGTCGCCCGCGCTCGGTGAAGTGGGTGTCGGTGATCACGCGGGGCAGGGCACCCAGCAGGTCGTCGGAGAACGTGATCGTGGGGTCGTAGGGGTCCAGCAGCGCCTCCCAGGCGGCCACCCCCCCGACGCGCGCGTCGTAGATCCGCTCGCCGAGGATCGCGCAGCCTGCCGACGACCCGCCGACCACCGCGCCCCGGTCCCAGGCCTCGGCGAGGGCCGCGTGCAGCGCGGTGTCCTCCCAGTGCTCGAGGTAGCGCGACTGGTCGCCGCCGCGGACGTAGACCCCGTCGGCGGCGTCGAGCGCGGCGACCACGGCGGCGTCCTCGGCGTCGTCGGCGCTCTCGGTGTTGATCGTCTCGGCCGAGGCGGCGCCGAGCTCGACGAAGTAGCCGTCCCAGAACAGCAGGTCGGGGTAGGTCCCGGGATCGGGGACCGCGCCGAGGGTCACGATGTGGCCGTACCCGGCGGCGGCCACGAAGCGCTCGTAGACCTCGTCCTCCTCGGCGCCGCCTCCGTGCAGCATCAGCCGCACGGCCGGGGGATCGGTGTCGTCGTCGCCGGCGTCGTCGTCGGCGGTGTCGTCGTCGCCGGTGTCGTCGTCGGCCGTGTCGTCGTCGGCCGTGTCGTCGTCGGCGTCGTCGTCCGGCGTGGCGTCGTCGCCGGTGGGACACCCCTGCGCCAGCGCCAGGGCGAGCAGCAACCAGAGACCTCGCAGCGGTCGCATGTTACGGGACCACGACCACCCGGTAGCTGCGCTCCACCGGGCCGTCGATCTCCAGGCTGACGCCCGCGACCTCGACGGTGCCGCTGGTCAGCGTCTGCTCGGTGTCGCCGGCGCCGGCGGGGCTGCCGCTGGGGCGGTAGGTCGTGCCGTCGCCCTCGGTGAAGTCCCCGCCGCCGCCGAACAGGTACACCGTTCGGGCACCGTCCACGTCGGCCAGGGTGGTCACCTCGGCCCCGGCCCCGGGCACCAGCGTGTCGGGGACGTCGGTGAACACCGGCACGGTGGTGCCGGCCGCGGCGAACACCGGGATCTCGTCCAGGGCCGCGTCCTTCCAGCCCGACGACGCCGGCTCGTGGGTCCACCAGTCGACCCACGACGTCCCCGCCGGCAGCGCCACCTCGCGGCCGCCCGCGCCGCGCTCCAGCACCGGTGCGACGAGCAGCGCCTCGCCGAGCATCCAGGCGTCCATCCGGCCCCACTCCTCGCCGTCGAACAGGAACGACGTGGGCAGCACCATCGGCGTCCCCCGCTCGGCGGCGCGGCGGGCGAGGCCCCAGCGGTAGGGGAACAGCCGCATGCTCTCCTGGGCCATCGTGGCCCAGAACGCGAGGGTCTCCTGGTCGGAGTCGAACTGCCAGTTCAGATCGTCCGAGGCCCCGTGGTGCGTGCGCAGGATCGGGCTGAACGCCCCCAGCGCGGCCCAGCGCCACCACAGCTCCTTGTCCGTCGGGGGGTTGCTCGAGCTCTGGTAGCCGGCCACGTCGTGGGTGTAGATCGGGACCCCGCAGGCGGAGTAGCCCAGCCCCAGCGGGAGGATCGTCGGGAACCCGTCGTCGGTGTCGAAGCTGGTGCGCTGATCCCCGGCCCACACCACCGGCGAGATCCCCCCGGTGCCGGTCCACCCCGACCGCGTGTAGAACGACGCGTCGTGGCCCGCGACGACCTCCTGGTTCAGCTCCTGCCAGAGGATCGGGTAGACGTTGTGCACGTCCCAGGCGTCCTCGCCGGAGGCCAGCGCCGCGTCCAGCGGCAGCCACTCGGCGTAGTCCGCCATCCAGCCGTCGAAGCCGATCGCCAGCGCGTCCTCCATCAGACCGCGGAACCACGCCACGGCGTCCGGGTTGGTCAGATCGACCAGCGAGGTGTCGCCCAGGGTCGCACCCTTGAACCAGTACGGCTCGCCGTCGACGGTCCGGATCGCGTACGCCTCGTCCGGGATCGTCTCCCACGTCACGGTGTCGGGGAACAGGAACGTCGAGAAGTACGCGTACCACTGGAACCCGAGCGCCTCTAGCTCGTCGGCGAGGGCCACGGCGTCGGGGTAGATCTCCTCGTCGAGGAACCACTCGCCGGACAGGTGGTAGCCGTAGATCGTCTGCTCCGCGCCCTTCCAGTCCTCGCTCCAGATCAGGGTCGAAGGGGCACCGGCGTCGCGCAGCGCCTGGGCCACCTCGCGGACCCGCTCGGAGCCGCGGATCGCGTCGTTGTACGGCCCCATCACCCACGGCTCGGGCAGCTCGACGCGGCCGGTGGTGGCGGTCAGCGTCTCGACGACCTGCAGCGGCCCGTCGCCGGAGATCAGGCGGTACTGCACCGGTCCGCTCCAGGTGACGACCGAGAACTCGTCGGGGTCGGTGGCGCACAGGTCGACCTCGACGCGGTCCGGCGTCTCGACCAGCAGCCCGTGGGCCTGGTGCGGCCGCAGCAGCCACGGCATCGCGAACGAGGTGGCGTGGCGGGTGCCGGTGAAGTACCAGTCCTCGGGGTACTCCTCGGTCTCGACCTTGCCGATCCCGGGCTCGCTGACCCACACCGGGAACGCCTGGCCGACGTGGTCGACGTCCATCGCGTGGGAGCCCAGCCCGAGGAAGTGGTCGTCGGCGTCGCAGGCGGCCCGCAGCACCGCGCGATCGGCGCCGGTGTCGGCGGGGGTCCACTCCAGCACCAGGGTGTCGTCGCCTTCGGGGCGGAACGTCCACCAGCCGAGCGTCTCGCCGGACGCGTCCTCGACGGCCACGGTTCGCTCGTCGCCGTCCTCGACGATGTCGCCGAAGCCGCCCGGCGCGGCGAGGTCGAGGGTCTCCTCGCTGAACCGGAACGAGCCGAAGCTCATCTCGACGTCGGCGGTGCCGGTGCCGCTGTCGACGCGCACGTCGCGCAGCGTGTCCCCGCGCGCTTGGTGTGTGGCGGTGAAGCGGCCCGCGTCGCGGTCGAGCTCGACGAGGAAGCCGCCCACCTCCAGCTCGCTCTCGGGGCAGCCCGCGACGAGCAGGACCAGGGTAAACAGCAGGAGCAGGAGGAGGGGACTCGCGTGACGCATCATGGGTCTTGGATCTTGGCGGCCCGTGCCCGGCTGTCAAGTTGTACGCGTGGGGTCACAGTCCGAACTCCTCGTAGGGGTCGATCACCTCGGCCGGTCCACCGGCGAGAACCGTCGACCACCAGTGGCGCAGCTGCGCAAGAGCCAGACCGTTGGAGTGGGCGTCCTCGTGATCCGCCGGGACCAGCTGATCCTCCTGCAGCTTCTCGTCGAACTGGTAGAGCACCGCGGTGTGTCCGTCGAGGTTGCCCGAGACGGGGAGGGGACCGGTCGGGACCAGCTCCGGGATGGGCAGGAGCACGGGCGGCGCGTGCTGCACGCCGAGGGCGCGGGCCAGCACCACGTTGGTCTCGTTGGGCACGATCCCGTCGGGGATCACCATCGTCTGCAGCAGGTCCCGATCGCCGTCGAGCACCTGCGTCCCCCAGTTGCCCGCGTCGCCGCGCTCCACGGCGGCCTGCAGCATCGGGAAGAACCGCGCGACGTCGCCCTCGGCGGTGCCGTCGGGGGCCATCAGCTCGATCAGCGGGCCGAAGATCTCGCCGCGATACACGATGTCGGATACGCGTCCGCCCGGGACCGACAGATCGGCGGCCGGGATCGACGGATCCAGGGCCAGCAGCTGCGGTCCCATGATCCCGCCCAGCGAGTGGCCCGAGTAATAGATCCGCGAGCCGTCCAGGTCGGGCGTACCGTCGCCGTCGTGGTCGAGCTCGACCCCCGCGCGCAGCGCCTCGGCGATCTGCAGCTTGTCCCACGCCGCCTGCCGCCAGTGGTCGCGCAGCGTCATCACGTCGAACTCTCCCTCGAGCTTCAGACCGAAGAACTCGAAGATCCACAAGAACTCGTAGTTGTCGGGGTTGGTGGGGTGCTCGTTGTGCGCCGGCGCGTCCACCGCCACCACCGCCACGCCGAGCCCGATCATCCGCCGCGCCGCGCCCTTGGCCTCGTCGCGGCTGCCGCCCAGGCCGTGGCCGTAGATCATCACGGGCCAGGGGCCACCCGTGCCGTCATCCGGGAGCAGCACGTGGACCGGCAACGTGTAGCTCCGGACGGGAGCGGGCGTGTCCCCGTAGGCGAGGTCGAAATGCTGGTCCTCGCCGAGGTAGTCCAGCGCCTCGATCTCCGCAGGACAGACCAGGATCCCGCTCTCCGGCTGGCATGCTCCGGTGACCTCCAGCGAGGGAGACGAGTCCTGGATCTGCTGTGCCACCTCCCGGTCCTGGTCGAACAGCGACTGGGTGGTGAATACCGTCGCCGCCACGACCTCGTCGGGCTCCAGCTCTGCCGCCGAGAGGAGCGCCTCGTAGCGGTCGTGGAGGCGGCTGAGTGCCGCCGACCGAGATGTTCCATGTAACAAATCGTGGAGGGTCGGAGACGCCCAGATCGGTTCGCCCGCGGCGTCCCGGACCATCTCCAGGACCACCACGCCGTACAGGGTCTCTGGTGCCAGCGGGGTTCGGGGGATCAGGATCAGCGTCGAGTCCTCGTCGGTCCACTCCCCGTCGCACAGGGGGAGCTCCTCGGGGGCGCCCTCACCCTCGAGACGGATCAGGCGCACGGACACGGTCGAGAACGTCGAAGGGTCCACGGGATCGGTGAACCGCAGGATCACGGCCCCCAGCGTGCCCCAGCCGTCCAGGTCCTCCAGCGCTTCGATCAGCGTGAATCCCGCGGGCAGGCTCTCGCGCAACACCGCCTCGGCCTCCGGCTGGATGTCCACCGCCAGCCCGGTGGGGCTCGCGGGGTCGTCCACCGTGTGGAAGTCGTCGGGGAAGGTGGTCAGCTCCACGGTGGGGTCGTACCAGCCCGCCGTCGCGCCGTCGGGGACCACGTAGCTCGGTCCCGGCGGCGGCTCCTCCTCCGTCGGGCAGCCGAGCAGCAGGACGACGACCAGAACCCAGCAGGGGGTGCGCATGGGAGATCTCCCCTCCGTGCCGCGATCGTACGAGGGGGGAAAGGGACGGTCAATCGAGACGGAGGAGATTTGGGGTCAAGTCGCGTGTTGTATAGTTGCGGGCCCGCAACTATACAACACGCGACTTGACCCCAGACACAGACACGGCGTCTCGGCGAGAAGGGGCAGCGCCCGAGATCCGGAGCGGTGGGGGCGGATCGGGCGGTTCAGCCCGTGCCTCCTGGAACTTGGGGGGCGGATCGAAACTTGGTGCGTGGTGGATTCAGACGAATGGTGGCGGGCTTGGGTGAAGGTTGACGCTCCACCCCAAATCTCTCGAGTCCCCGGTTCTCCTTGCGGAGTATCTCGAGTCGCGAGTGCCGGTGTCGGCTTCTCCGGGTCGCCCTCTCCGGTCCGTTGCGGTGTCGCCACCGTCCGGTCTCCGGCCGTCGCTTCCCGGGTCCCTCGACCCCTGGCCCTCCGCGGTGTTGTGCTGGTCTTCGGCGTCTGACGACCCGGCGTAGCCGTTGCCTTGGCTTGGCGGCCCCACCTTCGTCCTTGGGTCTTGCGACCTGGACCCTGGCGTGTTCCGCCGGGTCGCCGGCTCTGCTGTTGCCAGCAAAGTCGGGATACCACCCGTGACCTTGCGCTCACCCTCGAGGACCTCGCTCGCGTCCCGCTCCCTCGCTCCTGCTCGGCCGACGACGACCGTGCGTTCGCTCCGGAGCTCCTCCCGTAGGATTGGGTGCCCCTGCAGCGCTCCCAGTCCGAGGAATCCACTTCCCGGTGGGGCGTGTTCCCCCGGCGTCGGCCGGCGGCTCTCACCGTCGGTCGGCTCCGGTCGGTCCAGCTCGGCTCGCGCTCCGCTGGTTCCGCCTCACCTCGTCGCGGGGTTCCAATCCCGCTTCGGTCCGCCTGCGCCGTTTCCCACGACCTTGGCGGCTTGCTCCTCCTCGGACCCGGTGGAGTGTTTCATCCACTCACGCCCATGGGGTTCGGGCTCCCGGCTCCCCGCTGCGGTCTCCGCTCGGTCGGTCCTGGGACCGGCCTTCGCGGCGCTCGCCGTCGGGAGGCGCACCGAGGTGCGTGTCCCGATCGACACGGGGGGCGAGCTGGCGCTCAGGAGGCTCCCGGTCGGTTTCGCAGCGGATGGTCGCCGAGGCGTCCACCGTTCTGCGTACCACCGCTCCCGCTTCCGAGGAAGCGAGTCCGGCTCCGGCTCCCCGGCACGATCTCGGCCGTCTCCGCGTCCCGACCGCCGAGGCGGTCGTTCGTCTGGACGGTCGGTCCCGCGTGGCCAACACCGAGGTGCTGACCACCCGGGCCACCGCGGCGGCGAACCGTCGCGGCCTTCCGGCCCGATCCCGTGTGGGGGTTGCCTCTCCTGCGCGTGCCGGCCGTGAGCCCAGGGGTGTCCTGGTTCGCGACCGGCCTCGCCGGGAACGAGTCCGTACGTGCGCCCTCCCGAAGGACGGCGTCGCCTCGAACCCGCTTGCGCTCCCGGCCGTCTCGCCTCTCGACGAGCAGGCCGTTCGCGGCTGCCAGCTTGGCCCCTGTCTCCCGCTGCCAGACCCGAAGGACTGGTCGCATGTCGCCGGGGCTGCTGGCGACGAGGACTCGAATCAATCTGTGAAAGAGCGTCAACCTTCGAGAGGCAGGATAGGATCCGATCGGGAGGTGGTCAACGGGGGATC
>CAZOYV010000022.1:0-48635 GCA_964584075.1 uncultured Rickettsiales bacterium
CGCTGTCGTCGTCCCCGCTGTCGTCGTCCCCGCTGTCGTCGTCGCCCCAGCAGTCCTGGTCGTCCCCGTCGACGTGGCCGTCGCAGTCGTTGTCGGCCCCGTCGTCGCAGTCCTCGAGGTTGCCCACGTAGCTGTCGGGGTCGCCGTCGTCGCAGTCCCCGGCGCAGGTGCTGTAGCCGTCGCCGTCGGCGTCGGCCTGGTTCATCGCCGGGTCGTCGTCGTCGCAGTCGCCCTCGCAGGTGCTGTAGCCGTCGCCGTCACCGTCCTCGGGGTTGAGCCCCGGGTCGCTGTCGACGCAGTCGCCGTCGCAGGTGCTCCAGCCGTCGCCGTCGACGTCGTCGAGGTTGAACCACGGGTCGTCGTCGTCGCAGTCCCCGTCGCAGGAGCTGGTGCCGTCCCCGTCGAGGTCGCCGTCGTGCAGCACCGGGTCGCTGTCGTCGCAGTCCCCGCCGCCCGAGAAGAACCCGTCGCCGTCGGCGTCGGCCTCGTCGGCCGGCACGACCCCGTCGCAGTCGTTGTCCAGCCCGTCGCACTGCTCCGGCGCGCCCTGGTAGGTCGCGGCCTCGCCGTCGTCGCAGTCCCCCTCGCAGGGGCTGTAGCCGTCGCCGTCGTTGTCGTCGCTGACGCCCTCGTCGACCTGGCCGTCGCAGTCGTTGTCCACCGCGTCGCACTGCTCCGGCGCGCCGGGGTAGGTCCAGGCGTCGCCGTCGTCGCAGTCCCCGGCGCAGACCAACACCCCGTCGCCGTCGGCGTCGGCCTCGTCGGCCGGCACGACCCCGTCGCAGTCGCCGTCGAGCCCGTCGCAGACCTCGGCCGCCCCGGGGTAGATCCCGGCGTCGCCCTCGACACAGTCCCCGTCGCACACCGAGTAGCCGTCACCGTCGAGGTCGAGCTGCTCGTCGGTGATCGGGTCGCAGTCGTCGTCGATCCCGTTGCACAGCTCCTCGGCGCCGGGCCCCACGTCGGGGTCGGTGTCGTCGCAGTCGCCGTCGCACTCGCTGGCCCCGTCCCCGTCGTCGTCGATCGTCTCGTCGGTGGACGCGTCGCAGTCGTTGTCGACCCCGTCGCAGACCTCGACCGCCCCGGGCAGCACCGCCGGGTCGCCGTCGTCGCAGTCCCCGGCGCAGACCATCACCCCGTCCCCGTCGGCGTCGACCTCGGCGGGGCTCGGCGCGCCGCTGCAGTCGTTGTCGATCCCGTCGCACTGCTCGGGCGCCCCGGGGTAGATCCCGGCGTCCCCGTCGTCGCAGTCGCCGCCGCAGCTGCTGACCCCGTCGCCGTCGAGATCGGCGGGGCTGACCTGGTCGTTGTTGTCGTTGCAGTCCCCCTGGCACACCGAGTACCCGTCGCCGTCGGCGTCGGCCTCCTGCAGGTCGGGGACGCCGTCGCAGTTGTTGTCCGCGATCCCGTCGCACACGTCGGCGGCGCCGGGGTGCACGTCGGCGTTGCCGTCGTCGCAGTCCCCCTGGCAGACCAGGTGCCCGTCCCCGTCGAGGTCGACCTCGTCGCCGGGGATGTGCCCGTCGCAGTCGGTGTCGACCCCGTCGCAGCCCTCGGGGGCCCCGGGGTGGACCAGCGGATCGCCGTCGTCGCAGTCCCCCTGGCAGGCGTTGTAGCCGTCGCCGTCGGCGTCGGCGCCGATGCCGTCGTCGATCGCGCCGTCGCAGTCGTTGTCGATCCCGTCGCACAGCTCCGGGGCGCCGGGGAAGATCGTCGCGTCCCCGTCGTCGCAGTCGCCCGCGCAGACCATCACCCCGTCGCCGTCGGCGTCGACCTCGTCGGGCCCGGGCTGGCCGCTGCAGTCGCTGTCCAGCCCGTCGCAGATCTCGTTCATCAGCGGGTTGATCGAGGCGTCGGTGTCGTCGCAGTCCCCGCCGCACTCGCTGATCCCGTCCCCGTCGTCGTCGCTCTGCAGCGGGTCGGGCTGCCCGTCGCAGTCGTTGTCCAGCGCGCTGTCGCAGATATCGGGCGCCCCGGGGTAGACATCGGGGTCGGTGTCGAGGCAGTCGCCCTCGCAGACCGCCCAGCCGTCCTGGTCGACGTCGGCCTCGTCGGCCGGCATCAGCCCGTCGCAGTTGTCGTCGATCCCGTTGCAGAGCTCGGTGGCCCCGGGGTGGACCTTGATGTCGCCGTCGTCGCAGTCGCCGTCGCACTCGGAGTACATGTCGAGGTCGTCGTCGACCTCGGCGGGGTCGACGCCGCCGTCGCAGTCGTTGTCGACCACCCCGTCGCAGATCTCGGGCGCCCCGGGGTAGACCAGGTGCGCGTTGTCGTCGCAGTCCCCCTCGCACACCATCCAGCCGTCGTTGTCCCCGTCGACCTCGGTGCCGCCGAGGGCGCCGTCGCAGTCGGAGTCGAACCCGTCGCAGGCCTCGGGGGCGCCCGGGTAGACCGTCGCGACGGCGTCGTCGCAGTCGTCGTCGCAGGTGCTGTACCCGTCGCCGTCGGCGTCCGCGAGGTTCAGCCCCGGGACGCCGTCGTCGCAGTCGACGCACACCGAGTCGCCGTCGCCGTCGCCGTCCGGGGCGTCGAGGGTGCCGGGCAGGCAGTCGTCGTCCAGCCCGTTGCACTGCACCTCGGGCTGGCCGGGGTGGACCGCCGCCTCGCCGTCGTCGCAGTCCCCGTCGCAGGTCGTCCAGCCGTCCCCGTCCCCGTCGGCGAGGTTCAGCGCCGCGTCGTCGTCGTCGCAGTCCCCGTCGCACAGGCTGTCGCCGTCGCCGTCCTCGTCGAGGGTCTGGACCGCGGGGTTGCCGTCGTTGCAGTCGGTGCAGAACGGGTCCCCGTCGCCGTCGGCGTCCCAGTCGTCCTCGGTGTAGGCGTTGCAGTCGTTGTCCAGCCCGTCGCACGGGGTCTCGGGCAGCCCCGGGTGGACCAGCGGCTCGCCGTCGTCGCAGTCCAGCTGGCAGGTGGACCAGCCGTCGCCGTCGGCGTCGGCGTAGTTGAGCAGGGGATCGGTGTCGTCGCAGTCGCTGCAGTACGGGTCGCCGTCCCCGTCGAGATCGGGGTCGTCGGAGGTCGCCGGGTCGCAGTCGTTGTCGTAGGTGTCGCAGTAGACCTCGGTGGCGCCCGGGTGGATCAGGGGGTCGTCGGGCGCGCAGTCGACGTCGTTGGGCCAGCCGTCGAAGTCGTTGTCGGCGAACTCCACCTTGGGGTCCTGGAAGCCCACCCGGTTGCCACCCTCGCCGCAGTCGAAGGTGTACACCCCGCCGGTCCCGGCCGGCAGCGGGTCGCCGTCCGTGGCCGTGAGCACGATGTGGGCGGGGCTCCACGGCTGGACCGAGCCGGCCCAGTAGGCGGTGATCTCGCCGCCGACGACCTCGAGCCGCATCTGCTGATAGCTCCAGTTCAGGGAGCTGTGGTCGTCGTAGGTCACGCCGGTGTTCGACGCCAGGATCGTCGCGGTGCCGTTCTCGACGCGGAACAGGTGGGACTCGGACCAGTAGGTGTGGCTCCCCCCTCCACCGTCGTCGGGGCCCACGTGGCGGGTCATGAAGAACAGGTACAGCGTGCCCACGCCGGAGCGCCGGGCGACCAGGCCGACGGCGTCGTCGTCGTAGACCATGAACTGGCTCTCGACGGCGACGTCGCCGAAGGTCCCCCAGTCCTCCTGGGTCAGGTAGTTGGTCGTGGCGCTGGGGCTGCCCCAGCTCCCGCCGCCCGAGTCGGTCTTGGGGTTGACCTCGCCGCTGCGGATGTCGCTCTGCCAGCCGTCGCCGGGGTTCCCCGAGGTCCAGCCGGCCGTCCCGGTGAAGGGGTCGATCCCCGAGACCGTGGCGAAGTCGAAGGAGATGGGCCAGATCCAGTCCTGGGCCCGCGCGGGCGGGCCCACGACCCCGATCGCGAGGGTCGCCGCGACGCTCGCCAGGCTCCAGCCGAGACACCGTCGTCTTCCCGTCATGCCAGCTCCTCGGGCACACCGCGCCCTGGTAGGGGATTGTAAGGGACCCGCCAGGGGGCGGCCACTCACGCACGCCTCACACGCGCACGGTGCGGTCGCTCGGGGCGTCGAGATCCAGGTGGGCGAAGCGGCGGTACAGCGCGGCGGTGAGGGCCATCGCGGACCACAGCAGCGGCGCCGGCAGGGTGCCGCGCGTCTCGGCGTGGACCAGCCGCAGGAACCACTCGCTGTCCAGCGCGAAGGCCAGGCGCCGGTGGTAGTGCGGGACGTACAGCTCGCGGTGCATCCGGTGCAGGAACGCCAGCCGCCGGCCCAGTGCACGGCCCCGCAGCGGTTCGCCGGGGTGGAGGTCGAACCGGCGGCGGCGCAGCGCCCGGCCGGCCACCCCCGCGGCCAGCGCGCCGTACTCCAGCGACTGGGCGATACCCTCGCCCCACAGCGGGTCGACGCCCGCCGCGTCGCCGGCCAGCACGATCCCCGGCGCCGCCAGCGGCGCGCCCGGCTCGATCGTCCGCGCGGGGTACGCAACGGGCCGCACCGCGTCCGGATCGACCCCATGCGCCGCGAGCCTGCGCGCCAGCGCCGCGCGGGCCTGCGCGGGCGGGAGCCCGCCCACCGGGTAGAACCCGCGGCTGACCCAGCGCTCGCCGCGCTCGAGGCACGGGAACGACCAGAAGTAGCCGGGGCACCCCCGCGCCATCTCGGAGAAGTCGAAGTGCAGCGCCAGCGGCCCGTCCCAGGCCCCCTCGCCGGGCCGCAGCGGACCCTCGGCGACCCACACCGGCACCGGCCGCTGCCCCGGCGGCAGCAGCCCGCTGCGGCGCGCCACGGGGCGGGCCCCGGACGCGTCGATCACCATCGCCGTGCGGTAGGTCGCGCGGTCGCCGACGACCTCCAGCCGGCGCCCTTCCCGCCGGATCTCGCGGGCCGGCTCGTCCTCGCGCAGCTCGCCGACCACGGCCCGGGCGCGGGCCGCGAGCAGCGCGTCGAGCTGCCAGCGCCGCACCACCGGGATCGGGGTCTCCAGCACCAGGGTCGTGGCGTGGTGCCCGTGGGACAGGCGGAACCGCGACACCGGCAGCGCGCCGGGCGGCAGCGGGGTCAGCCCGACGGCCTCCAGCTGGGGTCCGCTGCGCCCGGTCAGGCCGCCGCCGCAGCCCTTGGCCCGCGGGTGCCGCCGCCGCTCGAGGACCACGGCGTCGCGGGCCAGCGCCGGGTGGCGGCGGGCGAGGTGCACCGCGGCCGCGCAGCCGGCCGGGCCCGCGCCGAGGATCACCAGGGAGGGGTGGCGGACTCGGGTCACGGTCGTCCCGGGGGGATCAGGCGAGCACCTCGACGCGGCACGCGCGCGCGCCAGCGTGATCCTGCAGCAGCGCGGCGAAGCGGCGCGCGTGGCGCTCCATCTCGCCGCCGTCGACGGTGGCCCGGGCGCCGTAGATCACGGCCAGCACGTCGCGCGTGGCAGGCCCGACCTTGGTCGCCATCGAGTCCTTGACCGGCGTGCCGCGGGGCACGTCGCCGTCGCACACGACCAGCAACCCGGCCAGCGCGATCTCCTGCCCCGAGGGGTTGAACACGTAGCGCTCGTCGGCCTCGCCGAAGCGCAGCACCGGCGCGGCGTCGAACTCGCCGCGGTCGAGCACGGAGATCGGCAGGCCGCTGTCCAGCGACACCAGGTTGTTGATCTCGACCAGCACGTCGATCACCGGGAAGTCGCCCTTGCGCGCCATCGCGGCGAGGTACTCGCTGGCCGGCTTGCCCCGCCCGGCCGGCTTGTAGCCGCGGGTCCGCAGCACGTCGCGGACCGCCTTCTTGCGCGCCGCGGTGGGCCACTCGTCGGCCGCCGCGACGCGGGCCACGGCGGCGTCGAGCTCGGCGCGCAGCGGCGCGGGGGACGGGCCGGGCCGGACCCCGTCGGCGGCGACCACGCCGACGATCAGGCCGGGAAGCTCCAGGTCGAGGGTCAGCAGCGGCGCCATCGCTCAGTCCAGGCGCACGACCCGCACGATCGCGTCGGCCGCCGGGTCGGTCTCGATCGTGACCTCCGCCGCCGCGGCCAGGTCCTCGGCCAGCAGGTAGGTCGCCCCGCCGGCGCGCAGCTCCAGGGTCTGGGCCTCCAGCAGGTCGAACGTCGCGACCCCGGAGACCTCCTTCCAGCCGTGGATCGTCATGGTGAAGTCGACGCCCCGCTGGTAGCCGGTCAGGACGTCCTCGGCCGGGGGCTGGAAGTGGTAGGCGGGGTCGGCGCAGTCGCCGGTGTCGCAGCGCTGGTGGGTCCCCAGCGCGGTCCAGAAGTCGGTGACGTAGTCGACGCGCCCCAGCCCGGTGGTCTCCTCGACCGCGTCGAACCCGGCCGTCGGCGTGGCGAACCAGTCGTGCAGGAACTCCACCCCGCAGGTGGTGCCGAAGGTGCCGTCGGGCCGGGCGTCCTCGGCGCCGTAGCGGTCGTACAGGTAGCGCAGCTGCAGGTAGGCCAGGCCGCGCAGCGGCCCGTCGCGCTGCGAGTCGTAGTGCGCGCCGGCCTCGTACACGAAGGTGTCCGACGCCGAGCAGTGCCACGGCTCGTCCAGCGCCGCGCTCCAGACGTAGAGGTTGCCGTTGTTGAACCCGGTCAGGTCCTGGGCCAGGGCGCTCATCCCCTCGGTGACGTAGACGTTCTCGGTGGTGTCGATCGCGTCGTTGTCCAGGTACTTGGACGCCCAGTAGATGTTGTGGTTGAACTCGTGGGCCATCAGCTCGGCGACCCCGTTGACCGAGCTGTAGTTCTCGTCCGGATCGGGGATCCCGACGTAGATCAGCTCCTGCTCGTTGCTGTCGGCGCACTGATCGGCGGGCAGCAGGTCGCAGTGGCTGACGTACGCCATCGCGCCGTACTCGTTGACCCGGTAGCTGAAGATCGCGCTGACGTGCCCGTCGCCGTTGACGTCCGACTCGGTGTCGAAGAAGAACCGCTCGCGGGGCAGCACGACGCTCTCGAATGTCTCCAGCATCTCCTCGAGCCACTCGAGGTCGATGTCGGGCAGCGGGTTGTCGGTGTCGATGTCCTCGTAGAACACCACCTCGTCGGTGACGTGGATCGCCTCGGCCTGGACCGCGGCGGTGAACCCCATCGCGCCCGCGACGTTGAACGTGCGGACGTCGCCGACCTCGGGCACCGAGGAGTCGCCGATCGGCACGCCGTCGGGCGCGCCGCCGCCGCTGACCGGCGGCTGGTGGGGTACCTCCCCGCCGGCGTCCGCGTCCGCGGGAGGAGTGCCCGCGCGGCCGCCCCCGCCCACGTCCAACGGCCAGGTGGTGTCGCGCTCGGTGGTCCGCGAGATCACGATCGCCAGGTAGTCGGCGCCGGTCTCGGTCAGCGAGAACGAGAAGCTCCCGCCGCTGCCGGCGAGCTCGGCGACCGCGCCGGGGTCCAGCGCCGCGGCGCCGTCCCAGTCCGTGGTGGGGCCCGCGGCGAGGGCGTCGCAGGCGTCGTCGTCGCCCGCGTCGTCGTCGCCCGCGGCCGAGTCGTCGTCGTCGTCCGCCTCGCCGGGGCAGCCGGCGAGGGCGAGGGTCAGCGCCAGCAGCGCAGAGAGGCCGATCCGATCGAGCATGGTTCCTCCTCGAGACGGGGATCAGTAATAGCGCTCGACGGGGGCGGGCGGAAGGGCGAAACGCCGGATGGAACGGAGAAGCGGCTAGTTCTCGAGCTCGGAATCGGGCTCGAGCTCGAGCTCGGCCTCGTCCTCGGGGTCGAGCCCGGGGACCTCCAGCGTCTCCCGCTCGAACACGGTCTCGAGCTCCAGCTCGGAGGCCGGCGCGGTCTCCCGCTCGGACACGCCCTCCAGCTCCAGCTCGGACAGCGGCGCCGGCTCCAGCGCGCGGTCGGGGTCCAGCTGTTCCTCGTCGTCCAGCTCGAGCTCGTCGGTGAACTCGAAGTCCGGTGCCAGCTCGGCGGTCCGGGCCGCGGGCTCGGGCACGCGGTCGATCGTGCGCAGCGCCCCGCCCTTGCGCGGCGCCACGGAGTCCACGTAGGCCTCCAGCCGCACGCGGTCGCCCAGCGTGACGCCGGAGAACGCCACGTTCATCCCCGGCAGCAGGGCGTCGACCTGGTTGCGGATCTCCCCGACGCAGCAGATCGGGCGCTCGTCGCCCGGGAGCCGGAACTCCAGCAGCGGGCGCGCCCCGACCGGCATCAGCAGCCCGCTGCGCAGGTACAGGCCGCCGGTGGAGAGGTTGGTCGCCCGCCGCGGGCGCCGCTCTCCGTCGTGGGAGCATTGCACGGTAAGGTCGACCTCGATCCGGCGGGCGTGGCGGCGCTGGTGGTGGCGCCGCTCGCGATCGGGCTCGAGGGGCGTCGAGTGGAGGCGTCGGTCGTTCATCGGTCCATCCCCGTGGGAGCGAGTTCTCCGCGCGCGCACTATCGCACAGGCCGGCGCGAGCGTCACGGGGAAAGCGCGAACGACCCGACCAGCTCGGGCTGCCCGCCGGCCAGCGCCTCGCGGTGCCCGGCGACCAGCGCGAAGTCCGGCGCGGCGACCTGCAGCGAGCGGACCACGCCGTCGTCGGCGCTGCGGTCCCAGTGGCGGTGCACGCTCCAGCTGTCCAGCGCGGGGTCCCACCAGCCGTTCTCGGCCAGGACCCACGGCAGCCCGGGGCCGTCGTGGGACACCGCCAGCAGGCTCATGTTGGTCTCGGTGCGATCGATGCCGTCGAGGCCGAAGCGCAGCACCGTGGCCTCGCCGACCGCCACCACCCCGTCCGGGCCGGCGTCGACGCCCCGCAGCGACCAGCAGGCGTAGCGCTCGCCCGACGGACCGCACTCCCGGCCCCAGCCGTCCAGGTCGCGGACCTCGAGCCCGCCCTCGACGTCCCCGGTGGCGAGGTAGCCGGCGATCGCCCCCGAGCCGAGCCACGACGTCCCCACCGCCCACACCACGCCGGCGTCGTTGACCGTCACGTCCCACATCGCCGTGGCGCCGGCGTACTCGTCGAACTTGACGACCTCCCAGGCGCCGTCGACGCGGGCCAGCGCCAGCGGCAGGTGCGCCCGGCGGCCCACCGCGTAGACCGTGCCGTCGGGGCCCCAGGCCACCCCCCGCAGATCCCAGTCCACGGACAGCACCTCGTCGGTGGGCTCCTGGCGCCACACCCCCCCCTCGTAGCGCAGGATCACGCCGTGCCCGGTCTCCTCGCCCTCGCGCACGGCGCCCACGGCCCACGCGCCGCCGTCGTCGGCGAAGCGGATCTCGTGCAGCACCGCGCGCTCCGGCAGCTCGACCTCGACCCACGGCTCCCCCGGCGCCTGCCGCCAGGTCTGCGGCGCGTTCCACGCCAGCGGCCCGTCGGGGTCGGCGTCCCCGGAGATCCAGAGGGTGCCGTCGGGGGCCCGGGCCACCGCGGTGGGGACCAGCGCCGGGGCCGGCTGGTCCACGTCGGCGGGCTCCTGCCAGCCGCCCTCGACCTCCCACGGCCGCGTGCTGTCGTCGCGGTCGTAGTGCAGCAGCGCCTCCCCGGGGGTGCAGGCGCCGGCCGCGTCGCAGTCGACGAAGGTGGCGACGAACCAGCCGCTGCGCGGGGAGTCGAAGTGGGCGTCGTCGAACAGCCAGGTGCGCTCCAGGTCGCCGGCGGCGACCGCCTCGGCGGCGCCGGGGACCAGCCGCTCGGCGGGCACCGCCTCCCAGATCCCCCCGCGGCGGTGGAACAGCGCCTCGACGCCGAACCCCGCCAGCCAGCCCTCGTCGTGGCCGTGGAACGCGCCCACCCGGGGGATGAACTGCGCGCCGACGTCGGGCAGCGGCTGCTCCTCGAACGCGTCGCCGGAGCCCCGCAGCAGGCGGTCGGCCACGACCCACAGCGTCGCCCCGTCGTCCCCCCAGTCCAGGTCGCGGATCGGGCCGATCTCGGCGGCGGCCCCCGGCAGCGCGACCTCGGTCCAGCGCTCCCCCTCGCGGCGCAGCAGCACCGCCTCGTCGGCGTCGGCGCGGCGCAGCCCCGCGGCATAGCCGCGACCGTCGTCCTGCACCGTCAGCACGGCCAGCGACACCGCGGCGAGGTCGGCGTCGATCGCCTCCTCCGCGGCGAACCCGTCGCCGTCGAAGCGCCAGATCCGCGGGCCGTCCCAGCTCTGCGCCGCGATCCAGCCCGCGCGATCGGCGGGGAACGTGCCGGCGACGACCCCGTCGATGGCGTCGTCGGGGACCCGGAAGATCTCCCAGGTGGTGCCCTCGACGCGGAACACGTGGGAGGTCGCGGTCAGCCACAGCACGCCCGGCTCCGGCTCGTCGAGGTCGACGTGGGCGTAGTCCCACAGCAGCCCCTGCGGGCCCGGCAGCGCCGAGATCGAGCCGTCCGCGCCGCGCAGCAGCGAGCCGGCGAGGCTGCCCTCGTGGTGGCCCGCGGCCCAGAACCCGCCGTCCTCGGTGGCGTGCACCACCCGCAGCTCGGCCGGCAGCAGCCCGTGGTCGACGACCGTGAAGGCGCCGTCGGTCCCCGGGGCGCACCCCGCCACGATCCCGAGCAGGGCTGCTGCGAGTGGGGCGCGCGCGCGACCGGCCAGGGTCTCCATCGGCTCCATGATAGCCAACCGGGACGGGGATCGCGGGCAGGCACGTCCTCGGACCTCGCGCTACAATGACGCGCTTCGCGCGCCGCGGGGACGCGCAGGGAGGATCGCCGTGAGGGCTGGGGTCGGGTGGATCGGGATCGCGCTGGCGGGGCTGGTGCTGGCGAGCTGCAAGGGGAGCGGAGAGGGCGCCGCCGAGGCGACCCCGGCCGAGGAGCCGTCCCCGGTCGTGGAGGCGACCCCGGCCGAGGCCTCCACCCCCGCGGTCCGGGAGCCCGCGGGGGACGGCGCGACGATCGCGCGCTACGGGGAGCACGCCTTCGCCGTCGGCGACCGCGTCGAGCTCGCCGAGCGGGCCGGCCTGATCGAGGCCCCCGGCGACCGCGGCAAGGTCGAGGCGTCGGAGGGCAAGAGCGGGACGGTCACCGCGGTGCTGGACCCCGAGGGGCTGGTGGAGGTCACCTGGGACGCCCAGGCGTGGCCCCTGCACGGCGGGTACGCCTTCGAGGGCAAGGAGCAGGTCGAGCTCGGCGACATCCAGGATCCGCGGTCGCGCAGCGCGGGCGTCCTGCAGCTGGAGCCGTTCGCGACCCCCGTCCACGTGCGGTTCCTGGCCCTCTCCGGGTCCTGAGCGGCGGCCTCTCGGGGTCGCGCACGCCGGCCCGCGCGGGGGCGCATCCCTGACACGTGCTTGACACGGGCCCGGGGACAAAGCTAGCAAGGGGCAGACGGGTCCCGGGAGACGAATGCCGTTCCCCGTCGGCCGTCCAAGCCGTTCAAGGGAGCAGTTCCGCGCGCGCAAGGGGTGGAACGAGGAGTCGAGGAAGATGAGCTTCGCACGGCACGCGCTGACGCTGATCCAGATCCTGGGGTGCCTGGCCCTGATCCTGCCGGCGTTCGCCCAGGAGGGCGAGGGCGACGAGGAGGGCGGCGAGACCGGCGACGTCGACTGGGGCGAGGAGGGGGATCTGCCGCCCGGCGCCGAGGAGGGCGACGACCAGGGCGCGGACGGCGACGACGAGGGCGAGGGCGACGTGGGCGAGGACGACGAGACGGCCGGCGGCGAGGAGAAGGCCGGCGACCCCGCCGGCGAGGAGGGCGCCGGGCAGGACGAGGAGGACGCCGACGGCCCGGACTATCAGAAGGACGGCGACGAGGACGACATCGACGACTGGGAAGGCGAGATCAAGCAGCAGGAGCTCAACCAGGTCGTGGAGCGCGAGGAGGTCAAGGTCGACATCGACGACGAGCCCGAGCGGATCGGGATCTCCGGCAACTGGTACCAGGTCCCGGTCGACTGCCTGTACTGCGAGACGATCCTGGGCCAGAACCTCGGCGTCGACGACCCGCTGGTGATGCGCCAGTTCTTCGACCACCTGCAGATCGAGCCCGGCGCCACCAAGGGGAAGTACGTGTTCCCCAGCGAGGGGATCAACCGGCCGATCACCGTCCACCAGGACGGCGACCGGGTGATCATCTTCATGTACGTCATCGACCAGGGCGAGCGCACCACCCCGCTGTACGCCACGGTGTGGGACCTGCGCTGGCTGCTGCGCGATCAGAAGCTGCTGTACGGGCGGCGCTACTCGGTGGACGCCTACCAGCCGTTCGCCTTCGCCCAGTGGGAGAAGGGCTACAAGGCCGACGAGGCGTTCCTGCCCCGCGAGCAGCTGCAGACGTTCCTCGATCTCAGCCCCGTGCTCGAGCTCGACGAGGAGAAGAAGACCTTCCCGCTGGGCGACAAGGCGGTGCTGACCTACCTGGGCGCCGACGCCTACGTGCGCAGCGACTTCGATCCCGAGCCGTTCAAGGACCTGCAGGCCCGGCTGTTCCAGGAGAAGACCGAGCAGGAGGAGCGCGAGCGCAGGCGGCTGGCCTCGTTCAAGCGCGGCATCGACCACTTCGAGGATCGCGACTACGACAAGGCGCTGGAGGAGCTGACCGTCGCCGGCGAGCTCGGCGAGGACAGCCTCGACTTCCACTTCTACCTCGGCGCCTGCTACCAGGGGACCAAGCAGTTCGACAAGGCGATCGAGTCTTACCGCAAGGTCCTCGACGGCGATCCGCGCGACACCACCACGCGGTTCAACGTCGCGGTGATCCTGGAGAAGCAGGGCCGCCTCAAGGACGCCCTCAAGGAGTACCGCGTGATCCTGAAGTACGATCCGGACGACGACGAGGCGCGCAACCGCGCCTTCGACCTCGCGATGGAGCTGCAGGGCCTCGAGTAGGGGGGCAGGGCCCGGGGGAGAGCCGATGACGATCCGTGCGGCCTGGTTCGGGGGAGTGGTCGCCCTGACGCTCCTGCTCACCGTCAGCGCGTGCGAGCTGCAGTACCCGTGGGACGCGGAGGTCCCCCAGGCGCAGGACTCCGTCCGGGACCTGGCCTGCGGCGCCTACCTCGACGGCACGATCCGGTGGCACACCGTCGACGAGGACGACTACCCGTCGGAGTGGACCGAGCTGTGCCAGGTGACCTGGGCCGTCGAGGGCGAGCTGACCACCGCGGTCGACGCCGGCGAGTGCTACCACTGCCGCTGCGCGTACGAGGCCACGCTGACCGTCGAGCAGGACACCTGCGGGTGGTACGCCGTCGGCGACGAGGCCCAGCGGCGGTTCGGCTTCACCTCGACCCTCGACGGGCCGGCGGACCAGGTCGACGAGGCGGCCGACTGGCCGTGGCTGGTCTACACCGACTTCACCGTCGGCTGGCCCGACGAGATGGACCTGTACTTCCGGGCGCGCCCGGACGACAACGCCCTGCCCGGCGAGTACGACGCCGGGGAGCTGTACCTGTGGACCTTCTACTACTGGGAGGTCGACGACGGCGAGATCATGCTGCCGCAGGGCTGGCTCGGGATGTGGGGCTGAGCGAGGGATCGAGGAGGAGGCGTGATGGGACGCGGGGCAGGGGCCGTGCTGGCCTTCGTGGTGCTGTTCGGGCTCGGGTGCCAGGCCCAGCCGACCGTCGAGCTCGAGGCCGTGCTCGACATCTCCGGCGACTCGATCGACGGCGCGCTGCACTGGGTGTTCTGGGACGGGGACCCGCGCAAGAAGAACCCGGAGCCGTCCCAGGACTGCGAGATCTGGGAGGACCTCTCCGGGGTCCGGCTGGAGCTCGACCCGGTGCTGTGCCCCAGCTGCCTGGGGATGTTCCACCTCGACGCCGCGCCCGAGGAGACCTCCTGCGGGGCCGCGCCCGCCGAGCGGATGCTCAACATCGGGTTCGCGCCGGTGGACAGCTCGGACGAGGATCTGAAGGACTTCGAGAAGGACGGCTACCCGCTGCTGGTGCGCTGCGACTGGGACCCCCACGAGGGTCGGCTGGACTACCTGCTGCCCCTGTTCGTCGCCGAGCTCGACTCCGCGGGCAACGCCGAGGTGCTGCCCGACGGGACCTACCTGCTGGAGTCGATCTACCTGTGGGAAGCCGAGTAGATGAGGTGCCCCAAGTGCGGCAAGGACGACCACATCCACCGCTCCCGCCGCCGCACGACGCTCCACCGCCTGCTCAGCACCTTGCTCCTGATCCGGCCGTACCGCTGTCACCACTGCAACACGCGGTTCTGGCGACCCCGGTTCCTGCGCCACAAGCACGCCCGGAGCATTCCGGCGCGGAGCGGCGGGAAGGGGAAGCGCTCGCACGAGTAGCGTCTTGACAGCTCCGGGACCGCTGCGTAGATTGCGCGCGCCGTGGGGATGTAGCTCAGTTGGCTAGAGCGCTTGGTTGTGGCCCAAGAGGTCCCTGGTTCAAGTCCAGGCATCCCTACCAGGCATGGTCCCGGTCCTCGGGACCTCCTCTCCCACTCCTCCCGCTTGCTCCCGATCGATCCTGCGAGCAGAATGCGGCGCCATGAGCAAGAACCGCATCGAGGCCCGGACGCTGCCGGGGTTCCAGGACTTCCTGCCGGCTCGCGCCAGCGGGCGCCAGCGCATGCTCGACACCATCCGCCGGGTCTACGAGTCCCACGGGTTCTGCCCGCTGGACACGCCGGCGCTGGAGTACGAGGAGGTCCTCACCGGGCAGCTCGAGTCGGACAAGGAGATCTTCCGCTTCCCCGACCGCGACGACCGCGCCTGCGGGCTGCGGTTCGACCTGACGGTGCCCCTGGCGCGGGTCGTGGCCCAGCACGGCCAGGACGTGCCGCGGCCGTTCCGGCGCTACCACATCGCCAAGGTGTGGCGCGAGGACAAGCCCAAGCCCGGCCGCTACCGCGAGTTCATGCAGTGCGACGTGGACATCGTCGGGGTCGGCTCGGTGCACGCCGACGTCGAGGTGCTGTCGGTGATGCACGAGACGCTCGCGGCGCTGGGGCTCGACCGGTTCCAGATCCGGATCAACCACCGCCAGCTGCTGACCGCGATGATCGAGGCCGCCGGGATCGACACGCGCCACACCGACGACGTGCTGCGCACGCTGGACAAGCTGGAGCGGCTGGGCTGGGAGCAGGTCACCCTGCTGCTGTCCAACCCGCTGGACCAGATGCTCGAGGGCATCGACGCGGTGCCGCTGGGGCTGCCCCCCGAGGCCGTCGACAGGATCCTGGCGTTCGTCCGCATCGAGGGCGAGAGCAACGCCGCGATCCTCGAGCAGCTGCGCGCGTACTTCGGCGACCAGAAGTCGGCCCAGCGCGGGATCGACGACCTGCAGGCGATCCACGACGCGTTCGCCGATCTCGGCGTGCCGGAGCGCCGCTGGCGGATCGACCTGTCCATCGCGCGCGGGCTCGCGTACTACACCGGACCGATCTTCGAGACCGCGCTGCTCGACTTCCCCGACTTCGGCTCGATCTGCAGCGGTGGCCGCTACGACGGCCTGATCGGCCGCTTCATCGGCCAGTCGGTGCCGGCGGTGGGCACCAGCATCGGGATCGACCGCGCCTACGCGGCGCTGGAGCGCCTCGGGCTGACCGACGAGCGGGCCGCCACCGCCCCGGTGCTGATGATGGCGCTGGACAAGAAGCTGTACGGCGAGTACCGCCGCCTCGCCGCCGAGATCCGCGCCGCCGGCGTGGCCTGCGAGGTCTACGTCGGCAAGTCGGGGCTCAAGGCCCAGATGCGCTACGCCGACCGCCAGGGCTACCGCCTGGCGCTGCTGCTCGGCGGGGACGAGCTGGCCGCGGGCGTCGTCTCGCTGCGCCGCCTGGACCTGCCGCTGGACGACCCCGACAAGCAGGAAGAAGTCCCGCGCGACCAGCTGATCGCGCGGATCCACGAACTGACCGACCCGGAGGGCTGAGATGACCGACGCTCCCATCGCCACCCGCAGCGAGCACGACGGCGCCATCGAGCGCATCGTGCTCAACCGCCCCAAGGCCAACGTCCTCGACGCCGCGATGATGGGCGCGATCCGCGAGCACGTCGCGACGCTGGCGGACCGCCCCGCGCTGCGGCTGATCGTGTTCGAGGGCGAGGGCCCGCACTTCTGCTTCGGCGCCTCCGTCGAGGAGCACACCCGCGAGCAGGCCCCCGACATGCTCGCCGGCTTCCACGCGATGTTCCGCGAGCTCGAGGCGCTGTCGGTGCCCACCGTCGCGCTGGTCCGCGGCCAGTGCCTCGGCGGGGGGCTGGAGCTGGCGGCGTTCTGTTCGTACCTGATCGCCGAGGAGGGCGCGCAGCTGGGACAGCCCGAGATCAAGCTGGCGGTGATCGCCCCGATGGCCTCGGTGCTGCTGCCCTGCCGCGTGGGCGAGGGCTCGGCCCAGGACCTGCTGCTGACCGGCCGCTCGGTGGACGCCGAGGAGGCCTACGGGATGGGCCTGGTCAACGTCGTCGCCGACGCCGGCGAGGGCGAGGCCGAGCTGCAGGCGTGGATCGAGCGCGAGATCCTGCCCAAGTCGCCGTCCAGCCTCCGCTTCGCGTACCGCACCGCCCGGCTGGCCCTGCAGCGTCGCCTCGCGCAGGACCTGCCGGAGATCGAGCGCATCTACCTCGAGGAGCTGATGGCGACGCACGACGCCAACGAGGGGATCGCGTCCTTCCTGGAACGCCGCGAGCCGGCGTGGGAGTCTTCATGAGCAAGCCGATCGAAGGCGGCACCGTCGTGTCGCTGCACTACACCCTCGAGGACGGCCAGGGCGAGCTGATCGAGAGCACCGAGGGGCACCCGCCCCTGCAGTACCTGCACGGCGCGGGCGCCATCGTGCCCGGCCTCGAGCAGGCCCTCGCGGGCAAGCGCGAGGGCGACGCGGTCGACGTCGCGGTCGCCGCCCAGGACGCCTACGGCGAGCACGACGCGCGCGGGGTGCTGCAGTTCCCGCGGGACCAGTTCCCCGACGAGCCGACCCCCGAGGTCGGCCAGGTGTTCGCGATGCAGGCCCCCGACGGCCGCGAGGCCCCGGTGCGGATCGTCGCCGTCGAGGGCGACGTCGTGACGATCGACGCCAACCACCCGCTGGCCGGCGTCGACCTGCACTTCCACGTCCTGGTCGACGGCGTGCGCGACGCCACCGAGGAGGAGAAGGAGGCGGGTCAGCCCGCGTCCTGATCCCGCTGGCCCTCCCGCCGCTCCCTCCGGGCGTTCCTGGCACGCCCCTTGCTACGATCCCTCCGCGTGGGTGGCACCGAAGGGAGAGAACGCGATGACGACGATGCACACCGTGATCCGAGTGGCCTCTGTATCGGCCATGCTGGTGGCCATGGTGGCCTCTACATCGGCCTGCTGGGAGCTGGACAACGACGTCCACGTCGAGGGCAACTACGCGCTGACGCACAGCGACATCACGCGGGTGTACTGGGGCGACGAGCTGGTCGCCGAGATCGACCCGGCCCAGGGCGGCACCCTGGAGCTGGGCGAGTACAGCGTCGAGTACGACGAGTTCTGCTCCGATCCCGACTACTCGTGCCCCACCGAGGTGTACTGGGACGAGGTGGCGATCTACCAGCCGCTGGGCACCGACAACGCGCTGCTCAACGCGGTCAACATCGGCACGATCGGCGAGCCCGGCGCGCGGCTGGCCGGCCTGATCGACAGCGAGGGCAACTTCTCGATGCTGCTGGGGCTGTCGGCCTCGTGGGACGAGAACTGCATCTCGGTCGGGATCAGCACCGCCGAGGGGACCTTCACCCAGACCGGGCTGGGCCGCGAGAACGTCTACAACACGATGGAGGCCGGCACGATCGCGATCACCTACGCCGCCGGCTGCGAGGTCGTCGAGGGCGTCACGCTGAGCACCAGCCTGACCTTCGAGACCGACTTCACCGGCACCCGCACCGGCGACATCGACCTGGGCGACGTGGAGCCCGATCCGGCGATCGACGAGGACGGCGCGGAGGTCGACGACAACCTGGACGAGCTCCGATGAAGGCCGCCACCATCAGCTAGCTCCCGCCTCGCGCAGAGAGCCCGCTCCGCCCCCATCACCCCGGCAGGCACGGGCTGACCCGCCCGATCCGCCCCCGAGCAGGGGATCGCGACCTTCCCCGCCTCTCCAAGTACAATGGAGATCGTCACGAGGGGGTCGCGGCGATGGGACAGCCCCGGTTCAAGGGAATCGGACTGAAGAGCTTCCTGGACTGGGTCGAGGCCCGCCACGGCAAGCCCGCCCGCGAGGAGGCGCTGGCGCCGCTGACCGCCGAGGAGCACGGCGAGCTGGTCGTGGTGCTGCCCTCCAAGTGGTACCCGGTGTCCATCGCCGACAAGATCTGGCGCCACTACGCCGATCGCCACCTGCCGAGGGCGCGCGCCGACCGGGAGAAGGCGTTCCGCGCCCTCGGCCGCCACATCGCCGAGGACAACCTGGACACGGTCTACCGGGTGATGATGTCCAGCCAGGCGCCCACCACGGTGGTCGAGGTGCTGCCCACCGTGTGGCACGGCTACTTCGAGGGCACCGAGGTCGAGGCCCACCAGGAGGCGGCCCACGGGGCGGTCACGATCCGGATCCGCGGGCTGGGCCGGCTGGCCTACATCGCCCCGGTGACCTGCGGCTGGATCCAGTCCGCCTACGAGAAGCTCGGCTCCTCCCGCTGCGAGGTCACCGAGCAGTCGTGGAGCGAGGGCGCGCTGTCCAGCAACGAGCTGCGGTTCACGATCTCCTGGCAGTGACGGGACGCCGCCCGCCACCGACCGCGAGAAGGGAGCAAGCGTGGCGACTCCCCCCAGCTTCAAGGGCGTCGGCCTGCTCGGCTTCCTCGGCTGGGTCGAGGAGCAGTACGGCGCCGAGGCGCGCCGGGACAGCTTCGCGTTCCTCGACGAGGGCGAGCGGGCGCTGCTCGGCGAGGTCGACCCGGACGGCTGGTACCCGATGGAGATCGCCGACAAGGTCTTCCGGCACCTGGCCGGGACCCACCTCCCCGGCGGACGCGAGAACCTCGAGGCGGCGTTCCGCGACGCGGGGCGTCACATCGCCCGCCACGACCTCGGCTCGATGTTCCAGGCCGTGGTCGCGATGGAGCGGCCCGCGACGATCTTCAGCGTCCTGCCACAGCTGTGGATGCTGTACTTCGACGGCACCGAGATCTACGTGCGGCGCAAGCCGTCGCCCAACGCCGTCGTGGTGCAGGTCCGCGGGATCAGCGGGATCACCTACCTGTCGCCGCTGGTCTGCGGCTGGCTGGAGTACGCCTACCAGCACATCGGCAGCGCGTCGTGCCACGTCAGCGAGGACTCCTGGGAGGCCGGCGCGATCACCAGCGACGAGCTGATCCTGCACGTCGAGTGGGCCTGATCAGCGGGCGTCGATCCGCAGGCACAGCTGGCGGTGGAAGCCCCGCGGCCCCAGCGCGTCGGGCCGCCCCGTGGCCTCTCCGGTGATCGGATCGCGCAGCTTGAACGGCGAGTAGTCGTAGCGGCGGGCGACCTCCTCGCGCTCGGCGGGGGCGTCGGCCCACGAGGCGTAGAGCTCCCGGGCCAGCTCGCGGTTCTCGGCGATCGTGCGGGCGTTCTGCAGCACCAGCCCGCGGCACTCCAGGCGGGAGCGGACCCGGCCGCCGAACTGGCCGACCTTCTTCAGCGCGCGCTGGCCCACCACCGGGGGCGGCTCGCGGCGGTCCTCCCAGGGGACGACGCGCACCACCGCGACGCTGCGGTCGTCCCCCTCGCGGACGCGGTGCACCCCGGCCTCGGCCTCGAGGTAGCCCAGCGCGCAGTGGCCCTCGACGGCGAGCAGCGCGGGCTCGTCGTCGGCCAGCGGCTCGGCCAGCCACTCCACCGTCATCTGGCGCCACGCCGCCCAGCGGGTGTAGGTCTCGACCAGCAGGTCGCGGACCCGGCGCCCGGAGCGGCCCAGCGGGCGGATCTGGAGCAGCGCGTCGGCGTGGCCGCGGGCGCCGATCGTGACCAGCTCGCGGCGGGCGCTCGCGACGGCCCCCTCGAGCTGCACCAGCCGCCGCGCCAGCCGCTCGACGTCGCTGCGCAGGTCGGCACCGGGCAGCTCGGCGCCGAGGTCGGCGGCCCACTCGCGGAGGCGCTCGATGCGGGACAGCCACGAGGTGTAGCGGTCCAGATCGCGGTAGGCGCGGGCGGTCTCCTCGGGGTGCCTCCAGAAGTCCGGATCGCGGCGCAGCTCCTGGAGCCGGTCCCGCTCGCGGACGAGGAACGGCTCGTCGGCGTCGCGGGCCAGGGCCTCCACCGCCTCGCGGACGCCGGCCACGTCCTCGGCCAGCACCGCGCGGGTGAAGGTCCGCCCCTCGGGCAGCTTGACCGGCTCGCGCTCCCGGCGCGCGGCGCGGCTCTCGGCGGTGTCCAGCGTCCGCACCTGGATGCGGTCGTCCTGGGCCGTGACCCGCAGGATCGCCCCCGGCTCGATGCCCTTCTCCATCAGCGCCAGCGCGATCGGCATCACGATCTGGCGCTGGATCTCGCGCTTGAGCGCGCGGGCGCCGTAGCGGCGGTCGTAGCCGCGGGCGACGACGCGATCCAGCACCTCGTCGCCGACGTCGACGGTCAGGTTGCGGCTGGTGATGCCTTCCCGCTGCAGGATCCGCGTCAGCTCCAGGCGCGCCACGGCGCGCACCTCGTCGTCGGTCAGCGGCTGGAACACCACGGTGTGCTGGAAGCGGTTGAGCAGCTCGGGGCGGAACGCCCCCTCGAGCGCCTTGCGCACCGCCGCGGCGCGCGTCGCGTCGTCCACCTCGGCGCCGAACCCCAGGGCGCTGTCGGCCTCCCGCGAGCCCACGTTGGACGTGGCGATCACCAGCGTGTTGCGGAAGCTCACCGGCAGCCCGGTCGGCGGCGTCAGGCGGCCCTCGTCGAGCAGCTGCAGCAGCAGGTCCCACACGTTGGTGTGGGCCTTCTCGAGCTCGTCGAGCAGGACCACCTGGAACGGCTGGGCGCGCACCGGGTCGACCAGCCGCGCGGGGCGCTCGGGCTCCTTGGGCGTGCCGACCAGCATCTCGAACGCGTGGTAGTCCTTGAACTCGGACAGGTCGAAGCGCAGCAGGCGGCTGGGGCTGCCGAACAGGAACGTGGCCATCGCGCGGGCCAGCTCGGTCTTGCCCACGCCGGTGGGGCCGACGAACAGGAACGTGCCGATCGGCCGCTCCGGGTCGTGCAGCCCGGCCTTGAACAGCGCCACCGCCTCGACCACCGCCTCGATCGCCGCGGCCTGGCCGATGATCCGGTCCTGGAACCAGCTGCGGATCTCCTGCGACGGCATCGTCACGTCGCGGGACACCACGAACCGCGGCAGCCCCGAGTAGATCGAGAACACCTTGGCGATGAACGCCGCGGTGAGCGGCTCGGGCTCGCCGACGCTGCGCTTCTGGGCGTGGTAGTCGCGGACCTGCCACAGCAGCCGCAGCGCCGGGCCCGGCTGGGGGCGCGCCGGGGTGAAGCGCGTCGTCAGCGTCACCAGCGCGCCGCGGCACTCGTCGTCGTCGGGCAGCCCCTCGCGGCGCAGCGCGCGGGACAGCACGCGGTCGACCTGCGCGGCGCCCAGCGGCGCCACCGACACGGTCTGGAACAGGGCCGCGAAGCCCGGCACGCGCTGCATCGCGCGCAGCACCTCGGGGGTCGCCTCGCCCAGCAGCGTCACCCGCCCGTGCTCCACCGCGGGGCGCAGCGCGTCGAGCAGGCACGAGGGGTCCTGGGCGGTCTTGCCCACCGTGGCCAGGTTGTGCACGTCGCTGATCGCGATCACCGCGCCGTCCTCGTGGGCCGCCTCGATCAGCCGGCTGACCTTGGTCTGCCACTCCCCGAGGTAGCGGGTGCCGATCATCATCTCGGTGGTCGAGATCTGGCGCAGGCCCCCGGCGCCGCGCGCGTGCATCGCCGCCGCGACCCCGTGGATCACCGCGGTCTTGCCCACCCCCTCGACCCCGGTGACGAGCACCGAGCGGCCGGCGTCGAGGTGGTCCAGGACCTGGCCGATCTCCGCGTCGCGGAAGTCGATCGGGGGCAGCGCGCCGCGGGCCGCCTCGGCCACCAGATCGCGGGCCTCGCGCTCCAGCGCGCCGTGGTACGAGTCGTCCGCCATGCCTCCAGGATACGACAAGCGCGCACGGCGAGTTGACCACCCGCGCGCGCGTACCCTAAGGTGGCAGCCCCCACGGGTGACAACCCGGCCGAGGACAGGGAGGACCCCCGATGAGCGTTCCCGAGACGATCCACTGCTGGCGGATGATGCGTCCCACCCAGAAGGACCGGGAGACCGGCGAGGTCACGCCCGGCGTGCTGGAGCGCGCCGAGGTCCCGGTGCCCGAGCTGCAGCCCGGCGAGGTGCTGGTCGAGGTCGCCGGCTGCGGCGTGTGCCACACCGATCTGAGCTACTTCTACCTCGGCGTGCCGACCGTCAACCAGCCGCCGCTGACGCTGGGCCACGAGATCTCCGGCACGGTGGTCGCGGGGGAGGCCGACTGGATCGGCGAGGAGGTGATCATCCCCGCGGTGATGCCGTGCGGCGAGTGCGACATGTGCGAGGCCGGCCGCGGCAACCGCTGCCTGGCGCAGAAGATGCCGGGCAACAGCTGGGGCGACTGGGGCGGGTTCGCCAGCCACATCCCGGTGCCGACCCGCGGGCTGTGCCTCGTCGAGGAGCGCCCGGGGTTCGACCTGGCCGAGCTGTCGGTGATCGCCGACGCGGTCACGACGCCGTACCAGGCCGCGTGGCGCGCCCAGCTGCACGAGGGCGATCCGGTGATCATCACCGGCGTCGGCGGGGGCGTCGGGACCTACATGCTGCAGGTCGCCAAGGCGCTGGGAGCGTCGCCGATCATCGGGCTCGACGTCGACCAGTCCAAGCTCGACCGTGCCCTCGAGTACGGCTGCGACCATGTGATCAACGTGATGGACAAGGACGCCAAGGCGGTCAAGGGCGAGTTCAAGGCGCTGTCCAAGGAGCACCGCTTCCCCAGGTGGGGCTTCAAGATCTTCGAGGCCAGCGGGGTCAAGCCCGGGCAGGCCACCGCGCTGGACCTGCTGAGCTTCTGCGGCACGCTGGTGGTGATCGGCTACACCCCGGCCAAGGTCGAGTACATGCTCAGCAAGCTGATGGCGTTCGACGCGCAGATCATCGGCACCTGGGGCTGCCTGCCCGAGCACTACCCGGCCGCGCTGCAGCTGGTGCTCGACGGCAAGATCCAGCTCAAGCCATTCATCGAGCGGCGCCCGATGAGCACCATCGCCGAGACGTTCGAGGAGGTCCACCACACCCCGCCGCTGCGGCGGGTGATCCTCGAGCCCGACTTCTAGGAAACCCCGGCCGCGCCAGGGGGCGCGGTCGCAGAGAAATCGAACTCGATGCAACACGGAGGAAGACCATGACGCTCGACTGGATGCCCCGGGACGACGGCCCCAAGGACCACATGCTGCACACCGACGTGCACTGGGGCACCGAGGCCCCCGGCGTGATCTTCGAGAAGCGCCCGCTGAGGACCCCCGCCGGGGAGGTCGTCGAGGGCCTGCACGTGGGCTGGATCCAGCTCAACAACCCCAAGCAGTTCAACTCGTACACCACCGAGATGGTCAAGGGCGTGATCGCCGCGTTCGAGAACTGCTCCATCGACCGCAGCGTCGTCGCCTGCGTGTTCACCGCCACCGGCTACATGGCGTTCTGCACCGGCGGCAACACCAAGGAGTACAGCGAGTACTACAGCCTGCGGCCCAACGAGTACGGCGAGTACATGGAGCTGTTCAACCACATGGTCGACGCGATCCTGTGCTGCAAGAAGCCCGTGATCTGCCGGGTCAACGGGATGCGCATCGCCGGCGGCCAGGAGATCGGGATGGCCTGCGACCTGGCGATCGCCTCGGACCTGGCGAACTTCGGCCAGGCCGGCCCCAAGCACGGCTCGGCGCCCGACGGCGGCTCCAGCGACTTCCTGCCCTGGTACCTGGGCATCGAGGACGCGATGTGGAACTGCGTGTCCTGCGAGTTCTGGAGCGCCTACAAGATGAAGCGGCTGTCGCTGGTCACCAAGGCGGTGCCGATGATCAACCACCCCGAGCAGGGCTGGCTGCGCAACCCGCAGGTGATCACCGACCGCTGGATCGAGGACGGCGAGATCGCCTACGGCGAGCTCAAGTCCGGCGAAGAGTTCCAGGCCGGCAAGGCGCTGGTCAAGCAGGCCCACAAGGAGGGCTGGATCGACCCGGCCCGGCTCGACGCGGCGGTGGACGACGTGGTCTGGCGGTTCGCCAACCTGTTCCCCGGCTGCCTGATCAAGTCGATGGACAGCATCCGCGCCAAGAAAAAGTTCTTCTGGGACCAGATGAAGGCCTACAACCGCCACTGGCTGGCGGCCAACATGAGCGGCGAGGCGTTCCTCGGCTTCGGGGCGTTCAACACCCGCAAGATCACCGGCACCGACGTGATCGACTTCGTCAAGTTCCGCCAGAACGTCGCCGAGGCCCGCACCTGGGACATGGAGATGTTCGAGGAGGTGATGGGCAAGCCCCAGACCTGATGGCGAGGGATTGAGCTGCGAGGCCCCGCCTCGACAGCTCCAATCCCGAGGCCAAAGGCCGCGGCACAGCCGCCGGCCTATGGCCTGTTCGAGGAGGTGATGGGCAAGCCCCAGACCTGATGGCGAGGGATCGAGCTGCGAGGCCCCGCCTCGACAGCTCCAATCCCGAGGCCAAAGGCCGCGGCACAGCCGCCGGCCTATGGCCTGTTCGAGGAGGTGATGGGCAAGCCCCAGACCTGATGGCGAGGGATGGACGGCGCGAGGCGGTGGGTGTGCTCCCGGAGTAGAATGGGACCCGCGACGACGGAGTGACCGCGAGCCCGTGACCGATCCCGAGCCCCCGCCCGACGCGGTCCAGCCCCCTCGCGGGGCCGAGCGCCGGCGCCATCCCCGCACGCGCTGCCTGGTGTCCGCCGACGTGCTCACCCGGCGCTTCGCCTGGGAGGGGACGATCCTCGACCACTCGGAGAGCGGCGTGTTCGTCGCCTCCACGGCGCCGGTGGCCATCGGCGACGCGCTGGACCTGGTGTTCTGCCACCCCGAGGAGGACCGCACCGTGCACTTCCACGGGCGGGTGGTCCGCACCGTGCGCCCCGGGATCGGGCGCCGCGGGGTCAGCGGCTTCGGCGTGCAGTTCTTCGAGCTGGACGCGGAGCCCCCACCGTCCCCGCCACCCGTCGACGCCGGCGGCCCGGGTCGGGTCACGTCGCTGCCCCCCCGCGAGCCCCGCTACCCGTGGGGTGTCACGGTGGAGTGCATCCCCGACGACCCGCGCAGCCGGATCCGGCGGTACCGCATCGAGAACGCCAGCCGCAGCGGGGTCTACCTCGCCGGCGGCCGGCCGCCCCGCAGGTCGGCTCGCGCCCGGGTCCGGATCGACGGCGAGACCCTCGGCGACGGCGGTCCTCCGCTGTCCTTCCGGATCCAGGTGATGTGGCGCCGCAAGAAGCACGAGGGGATCGGCGCCCACGCCGGCGCCGGCTGCAAGATCACCGGGTTCGACCGCGACGACGACCGCCGGCGCTGGGAGCGCGCGATCGACCGCCTGGCCACCGGCGAGGGCATCGAGCACGCCTGACGGGTCCGGTCTGGTTCAGCCCTCGGCGGCCTCGCGCCAGGCGCCGGGGATCCCCTCCCCCGCGGCGATGGCTTCCCAGGTCATCCCGCTGCGCGCCAGCAGCTTGCCGAGCTCCTCGCTGGGCCCTTCGCCGGTGGCCGCCAGCTCGTCGTCGCGCATCTCGAACAGCGGGACCAGCTCCGGCATCCCGCGGTCGCCGACCAGGCCGGTGACCTCGCAGACCTGCCGCACCCGCCGGCCGCGCCCCTCGCCGGCGTGCTGCAGGAACACCACCAGCCGGAACGCCCGCGCCACCACCCGCAGCGCCACCGCCTCGCGCAGGTTCTCGGCGGCCTGCAGGCACAGGTCGCGGTAGCGCTCCACGGCGTCCAGCGCGCTGTTGGCGTGCACACTGCCCAGGATCGCGTGGCCGGTGTTGCCCGCCTGGGCGAAGTCCCACGCCTCCTCGCCGCGGGCCTCGCCCAGCACGATCCAGTCGGCCCGCTTGCGCAGCGACTGCTGCACCAGGTAGCGCTGGGTGATCGCGCCCTTGCCCTCGGGCGACGGCAGCCGCGTCATCAGGTAGCTGACGTTGACCCCGGGGAAGTCCAGCTCGCGCACGTCCTCGATGCAGACCACCGCGTCGAGGTGGTCCATCTCGCCGCCCAGCGCGTTGATCAGCGTGGTCTTGCCCGCCGCCGTCGCCCCGGCGGTCAGCAGCGAGACCTTGCCCCGGATCGCCGCCCGCAGCAGCAGCGCCACCTCGGGCGTCAGCGTCCCCAGCTCGATCAGCCGCTCCAGCCGGTCGTCCCCCGGCTCGAAGATCTGCCGGTGCCGCCGGATCACGACCTGCGGCCACGGCTCCGCGCAGGGGTGGATCCCCACGTGCATCCGCGACCCGTCCCGCAGCCGCGCGTCGCTGAACGGCTGCACGTAGTCGACCCGCTTGCCGTCCTGCGCCAGCGCCTTGCGCGCCAGGCTCATCAGCCGGTCGTGGTCGCCGAAGTCCAGGTCCACCGCCAGCCGCTGCCCGTCGGCCAGCGCGACCAGCACCTTGCGCGGCCCGAGGATGTAGATGTCCTCCACCGCCTCGTGGGTCAGCAGCGTCTCCAGCGGCCCCAGCCCGAGCAGCTCGCTGAGCACCTGCTCGGTGAGCAGGTCGATCGGCCCGTGCAGCTGCCGCCGCCGCTTCTTCGCCGCCTCCTCGTTGTAGCGGACCAGCTCCTGCTCGATCACCGGCCGCAGCTCGTCCAGCACCGCGTCGTCCGGATCCTCCAGCGCCTCGGGATCCATCAACCCCGCGATGCGGTCCCGCACCGCCTCCAGCACCATCGAGAACGGCGTCCGCAGCTGCGCCCGTCGGGCCATGGCCGGCTCCCCTCCAGAGACCCCGAGGATACCGCCCCGCCCTCCCCCCGTCATGCACCGACATGTCTTCGCCAGACGTTGTCTCGCATCGCTGCCGACGAAGACCCGAGGCTCTCCCGACTCCCGGCGGAGCCACGTCTCGACCCCAGCGACGGTTCCCGCCCGACTTCCAAGAATTGGCGCAATGAGTGCCAGAATCTGGAACTCGGTCATCCAACTTCCAGAATTTGGCTCCGATCGCGACAGAAAGTAGAAGTCAGGCGGGAAGTCGGCGTCGGACGGCGGGTCCCGGTGGTGCCGAGAGACCGGGCTGCATCGAGCTCGACTGGCCAGCCCCCGTCTCCGGAACCTCCCTCCCGGGAAGCACCAGCGCGAAGAACTGCCGCGCTGCCGACCTCTCCGTCGTAGACTTCCGATGATCAGACGGACGCGGGCAGGTTCACCCGGGTCCGGAGGCTGCAGCTCCTCGACCGGAGCCACAGCGCGCCCGCACCGTCATCGACGGATCGAGGGAGGGGGATTCCGTGCACCGCAAGAGCCTGCTCGTCCTGCTCTCGCTGCTGGTCCAGACCACCGCGTGCACGACGTACCTGGACACCATCGACGACGACGACGGGCCCGCCGACGACGACACCGAGCCCGCCGACGACGACACCGAGCCGGCGGACGACGACACCGGCGCGGGGGACGACGACACGGCCGTCCCGGACTGGATCGACGTGTGCGCCGGCTTCCGGTTCTCGTGCGGGATCCGCGGGGACCGGACGCTGGCCTGCTGGGGCTGCGACGGCGAGCCGGAGCCGGCCTGCGCGCCCCCCGCGGGCGTCTACACCCAGCTGTCGTGCAACGAGAAGCACGCCTGTGCCCTGCGTCCCGACGGGACCGCCGCGTGCTGGGGCGACGACGCGGACGGGCAGCTCGACGCGCCCGCCACGGCGTTCGTCCAGATCGCCACCGCGGGCTACCACAGCTGCGGACGGACCGCGGCCGGCGCCGTGGAGTGCTGGGGTTGCCAGCTCCCGGATCACGACGCGGGCCAGTGCGCGTCGGCCCCGGGACCCTTCGTCGCGCTGAGCACGTTCAAGCGGCAGACCTGCGCCGTGGACGACGCGGGCGTCCTCACCTGCTGGGGCTGCGGCCAGCCGGAGCACGACTCCGGGGAGTGCGAGGTCCCGGAGCTGCTCGCGGCGGACGTCGCGGCGGGCGGCGGCTTCACGTGCGCGATCGGCCTGTCGGGCGACGTGGTCTGCTGGGGCCGCGACGACATGGGGCAGTGCAACGCCCCGGGCGGGGTCTACGCCTCGGTCGGCGCCGGTGGCAACCACGCGTGCGGCGTGGACGAGAACCAGGAGATCCACTGCTGGGGCTCGTTCATGGGGACCTTCCACGTCGTCGACGGCCCGTGGCAGAAGGCCGACGCGGGGGTCTACTGCCACGCCTGCGCGCTGGCCACGGACGGCGAGATCCACTGCACGGGCTGCGACTGGGGGGACTGGGGACAGTGTGATGTCCCGCCGTGAGGCCGATCCCGGCCGTGACGGTCGGGGGTTCGCTACGGACAGGGCACGTCGACGCGGACCGGGGCGAGGTGCTGGTCCAGCAGCTTGCGGGTGTCGTTCACGCCGATCTGCTGGAACAGGAACATGAACTTCTCCTGCAGCTGGCCCATCATCCCGTCGCGGATCTCGGCGGGCAGGTCCCACAGCTGGCGCTTGAACGGGCCGAAGGCCTTCTTGCGCGACTTGTAGTGGAACTGCTCGGTGGTCTGGCCGTCCTTGCGCTCGGCGGCGAGGTTGGCGTCGATCCAGGCCATCATCTCGTCCTCGAGCTCGGGCGGCATCAGGCCGCCGTCGTAGATGATGTTCTGGAACCCGGTGGCGAGGTGGACCTCGCAGGCGTCGCACTCGGCGAACTTGTGGAACGCCTCGTCGGGCAGCGTCGAGGCCCCGTGCTGCACGGCGCCGCCGATGCCGAACTCGTCGACGCTGGCGCGCGAGCAGTCGCGGAGCACGTCGAAGTCCAGGGCGACCTGGGCGACGGTGCCGTCCGGGAGCGGGACCCCGCCGTGGCTGGTGCCGGTCTGGACCGAGACCTTGGAGATCGAGGTCCGGTCGCCGAGGGCCTCGGCGAGGCCCTTCATGTAGACGCGCAGCTCCTCGACGGTGGAGTTCTGGCCGCCGACCTCGCCGATCTCGCCGCCGACGGAGACGGTCACGCCCTCGGGCTCGAGCTCGCGGATCAGGCGGGTCAGCTCGGCGCCGACCTCGAAGTTGGCGCGCTGCTGCTCCTCGAGGGTGGGCTGGTCGAGGTCGACCAGCGTCGAGGTGTCCACGTCGATGTTGTAGAACCCGGCCGCGATCGCCTCGCGGATCAGGCCCTTGACCACGTCCTTCTCGGCCTCGGGATCGGCGGCGTACTTCTTGGCGTTGACCTGGAAGTGGTCGCCCTGGACGAACAGCGGGCCGGTGTAGCCGGCCCGGATCGCGCCGGCCATCACCGAGGCGCCGTACTCGGCGGGGCGCTGGTGGGTGTAGCCGATCTCGGAGCGGGCGACCTCGAAGATCACCGGCCCCACGTCGCCGATCTCCATCGCGCGGAAGATCGCGCGGACGGTGTCGTAGGTCAGCGTGCGGATGTTGATCGCCGGGACGCAGACGTTGCGGTACGCCCCGCGGCCCTTGGCCATGTACAGGTCCTGGATCGAGGCCAGCACGATGCCGAGCTCCTGCCCGGCGGCGCGGATCAGCCAGCGACAGCGGTCGCGGATCGCCTCGTCCTCGTGGAACACGGCGTTGTAGACCACGCGGTCGATCCACGGGCCGCGGACCTGCCCCTCGTTCTCGATGTGGACCTGGTCGCCCTCCTGGCGCACCGCGCCGCTGCCGAAGGCGGCGAGATCATCCAGAGATGCAAACAGCATGGTGTTCCTTTCGAGAGTCGGTGACTCCTGGGTTCAGTGTCCGAAGATGAGCTTCCCGCCCAGCAACCCGAGCCGCACCGCGAGGCCGTTGGCGGCCGCGAGCAGCGCGGTGTACAGGACGATCGTGGTGGTCGTGTCCGGGACCCAGGCCCAGCCCGCGGCCAGCCGCCAGGCCGCGAGGCCCAGCCCGATCACGCTCAGCGCGATGCCCCACCGGATCTTCTCCGGGAACACGCCGGTGCCGATGCCGCCGAAGCGGTGGCTGGCGTCGGACAGCCCGGTGAGGAACGTCACCGGCGCCACCGCCGCGGAGATCAGCAGCAGGTAGAAGCTGGTGCGCTCCAGCGAGTCGTCGCCGAGGACGAGGAACGCGATCCAGAACAGCAGCGACAGCGGCAGCGAGCCGTTGGGGAAGTGGGCCGTCACCGGGTGGGCGTGGAGGCGCTCGATCAGGCCGCCGAGGCCCTCGTGGCCGTGCTCGGCGCTGTCCTCGTCGAGCACGAAGGCGTCCTTGCCCGCGCCGCACAGCGGGCAGGTGTCCGGAGGGCCGTCGCCCTCGTGGATGTAGTTGCACACCGTGCAGCGCCAGCGCTTGCCCCCGCGGGCGCGAGGCCGCTTGGTCGGGGCCGGCGCGGGCGCGGCGTCCTCCTCCGGCCAGGCGGGCTCGGAGATCGCCGACGGCTCCTCCACCGCGGGTGGGGGCTGGATCGCCTTGTACTCCGAGGTCGGGTCGTCCGGCCCGGCGCGGTCGGCGGCCACCGCGGCGGCCTTGACCGAGTCCGGATCGTCGCCGGCGGGCGGTTGCTCGTCGGTGGGCTCGACCTTCTGGGGCTCGTCCTCGCCGGCGGGCTGGAACTTGTCGGGGCCGACGCCGCACACCGGGCAGACCTCGGGGGGCTCGGGCCCCTCGTGGATGTAGCCGCACACGCTGCAGCGCCAGCGGTCGGCGGCAGGCTCGGACGGCTCGGCAGCCTCGGAGGACTCGGAGGACTCGGACGGCTCGTCGTCCGTCCCGGCATCGTCGACCCGGTCGAACTGGTCCGGTCCGACCCCACACACCGGGCACGCCTCGGGGGGCTCGTCCCCCTCGTGCACGTACCCGCAGACCTGGCACTTCCACTGCGTCACGCGATCACCCCACGGCGGTACCGGGGTGTATCACACCGCCCGGGGCGCGTCGAACGATCGGGGCGCCCAGGGCACCAGCACGAGCTCGCCGCCGGCGAGGCGGTCCCGCAGGCGGTGGTGCGCCGCGGCGGCGCCGGCAAGCGGCCCGCAGCGATCGGCATGGGGGGCGAAGCGGCCGTCGCGCCACCTCGCCGGCAGCGGGCCCAGCGCGGTGGTCCCTCCTCGGCTCCTGGCACGGTGCTTGCTCTTTCCACGGCCGGTGTCCCACGCGGGGCAACGGGAGGCGACGATGAGCGAGCCCGAGCGAGCCGGCGGGGCGGACGAGATCCTGCACCGCGTCCGACGCCTGACGCACGAGATGCTGGCCCTCGCCGACGAAGGGCAGCTCGCCTCCGACGACGCCCCCCGCGCGATCCTGTATGGCATCCTTCGCGACATGGCGTACCGCCTGCGGCAGCTCGTGGAGCACGAGCAGGCGCGGGCCGCCGAGGAGATCGACCCCGAGGACCGCTGAGAGGAGCATTCCCGTGGACAAGTACGAGTGCATCACCTGTGGCTGGATCTACGACCCCGCGGAGGGAGACCCCGACGGCGGGATCGCCCCCGGGACCGCGTTCGAGGACATCCCGGACGACTGGGTCTGCCCCGTGTGCGGGGTGGGCAAGGACGCGTTCGAGCAGGTGGAGTGAGGCCGATCCCGCGGGGGCGCCACCGCCTGTCTCACGAGACAGCCCGCGGCGGCCCGGCGAGACAACCGCGGGGGTGGTTGCGGCCCCCGCGAGCGTGCCCATAGTGGGTACCCGGGGGTGGAACGCTCCCCGGATCGACGAACACACAGCGAGAGACGCGAACGCTCAAACCAGGGGAGTCAACATGCTCAAGGAGAACGTCCACAAGGCCCTCAACGACCAGCTCAACTTCGAGCTCTACTCCGGCTACGTCTACCTGGCGATGGCGGCGTGGTTCGAGGACAACGACCTGCCCGGCTTCGCCAACTGGATGACGATCCAGTGGCAGGAGGAGTTCGCCCACGCGATGAAGTTCGTCCACTTCGTCCAGGAACGTGGCGAGAAGGTGGTCTACGAGCAGCTCGACAAGCCGCAGACCGACTACGAGTCGCCGCTGCACGCGTTCGAGACCGCGCTGCACCACGAGCAGATCGTCACCGGCCGGATCAACGACCTGGTGGCGCTGGCCTGCGAGGAGCGCGACTTCGCCACCGAGAGCTTCCTGGGCTGGTTCGTCGACGAGCAGGTCGAGGAGGAGGCCTCGGCCGACGCGATCATCAAGCAGCTGCGGATCGTCGGCGAGAGCGGCCACGGCCTGCTGATGCTCGACCGCGAGATGTCCCAGCGGGTGTTCACGCCGCCCGCCGGCGAGGGCTAGGCCGTGCGGGGCGACGCCTTCGATCCCGACGAGGTGTTCGAGATCGCCGAGGAGATCGAGCGCAACGGCGCCCGGTTCTACCGCAGGGCGGCCGAGCTCACCGACGACGCCGACGTGGCGGCGCTGCTGCAACGCCTCGCGGCGATGGAGGACGAGCACCTGCGGACCTTCGCGGAGCTGCGCCGCTCCGGCCCCGAGGGCTCCGCCCCGCTGGACCCCGACGGCACGCTGCGGCCCTACCTCGAGGCGGTCGCCGCGGGACACGTCTTCGACTACCGCTCCGACCCCACCGCGTGGCTCGAGGGCGGCGCCGACCCGCGCGCCGTCCTGGACCGCGCGATCCAGATGGAGAAGGACTCCGTGGTGTTCTACCTCGGGCTGCGGGACGCCAACCCGCTGGACTTCGGCAAGCAGCGCATCGACGATGTGATCGTCGAGGAGCTGCGCCATGTCACGCTGCTGAGCCAGCAGCGGGCGCGGCTGACGGACGACGGGTAGGAGGGACGGCGATGAGCGACGACCGCGAGCGCGCCCTGCGGATGCTCTCCACCGCGCTGCAGATGGAGCAGAAGGGGCAGGCCTACTACACCAAGAAGGTCGCCGAGTGCAGCAACGACCTGGCCCGCCAGATCTTCGAGAAGCTGCGCGACGACGAGGTGGTCCACGTGGCGCGGATCAAGCGCCTGTGGACCTACCTCGACCGCGGGCAGCCGTGGAGCGACGACTGGCACCAGGACGGCGAGGCGAGCGACGACCTGCAGGGATTCTTCCGCGGGCTGGCTCGCGCCCACGGCACCGAGATCACCACCGACAAGGGGGACCTCGAGGCGCTGGAGCTGGGCATCGACTTCGAGCAGCGCGCGGTGGCGTTCTACCAGAACCACATCGAGCGGGCCGAGGGGCCCCTGGAGCGCCAGTTCCTCCAGAGGATGATCGACGAGGAACGCTCGCACTACACGGCGCTGGTCGACGTCAAGTACTACCTGACCGACCCCGAGGCCTGGCACCTCGAGATGGAGCGAGCGGGGCTCGACGGCTCGTGACCCACCCGTCCGAGCCGCGTCGGCCACGGTTGCGGGGCAAGGCCGCGTTCCGCGAGCTGCTCGTGCGGCGCGACGGTGCCGCGGTGGTGGCCCGCGCGCTGGAGGGCAACCTGCACCGCGCGCTGCGCGACCTGACCTCGCTGACCTTCGACCGCGACGAGACGATCCGCTGGCGCGCATCGGTGGCGCTGGGGCGGGTCGCGGGGCTGCTCGGCAAGCGCGACCTGGACGCGGTCCGGGAGCTGGTGCGCCGCCTGCTGTGGTGGATGAACGACGAGTCCGGGGCGCTGATGTGGAACGCCCCGGAGGTCCTCGCCGAGGTGCTGCTCAACGTCGACGAGCTGATCGAGGAGTACGCCACGATCCTCGGCCACTACCTGGTCGAGGAGCCCTTCGAGCGCGGCACCCACTGGGCGATCGCCCGGCTGGGCCGCCGCGCTCCCGGGGCGTTCACCGTGCGGCTCGGTGTGCTGCGCCGCTCGCTGCGGGACCCCGACGCCACGATCCGCGGCTACGCGATCCTGGCGCTGGACGCGATCGGCGCCGCCGGCGAGGTCGCCGCCGTGCCCGCCCTGCTCGACGACGGCGGGGTGGTCCGGCGCTTCGACCACGCCCGGGAGGAGATGGTCGAGACCAACGTGGGGGAGATTGCGCGCTCGGTCCTGCGGACCTAGATGCGGATCGGAGGCGCGGTCCTCCGGGAGGGCACGACATGGACGAGCGCGACGTGACGATCCCCGCCATCTCCTGCGGCCACTGCGTGGCGACCATCGAGCGCGAGCTCGAGGACCTCGACGGCGTGCGGTCGGTCCAGGGCGACGCCTACAGCAAGCGCGTCACGATCCGGTGGGATGCCCCGGCGACGTGGGCCAGGATCAGCGAGCTGCTCGACGAGATCGGCTACCCGCCCGACGGGAGTTAGCCATCTCTACCTGTGGTTGCGTCGTCCCTCGTTCGTGACGATGGTGCGTCCATGGACGCGCCCCGCCCCGTCTCCCAGGACGTGACCCGCCTGCAGGTCGAGCTGCCCGTGGTGGGGATGACCTGCGCCAACTGCTCCCGCGCCGTGGAGCGGATCCTGGACAAGAAGGTCCCCGGCGTCACCGAGGCGCGCGTCGACCTCGCGGCGGAGTCGGTGGCCATCGAGTACGACCCGTCGGTGGTGACGCTGCCGACGATGGCCGAGGCGATCCAGCGCGGCGGCTACGAGCTGGTGCTGCCCGCCGAGGGCGAGTCCGCCGAGGACGCCGAGCAGCGCGCCCGCGAGGCCGACCTCCGGCACCAGATGAGGCGCTTCACCGTCGGCCTGGTGTTCACCGTCCCGCTGTTCGCGGCCAGCATGGCGCGGGACGCCGCGCTGCTGGGCACCTGGGCCCACGCCGCGTGGTTCGACTGGCTGCTGCTGGCGCTGGCGCTGCCGGTACAGGGCTACGTCGCGTGGGACTACTACGTCGGCGCCGTCCGCAGCCTGGCCAACCGCGCGGCCAACATGGACGTGCTCGTGGCGCTGGGGTCGGGCACCGCGTTCGTCTACTCGCTGGTGGTGCTGCTCGTGCCGGGCGCCGGCGGGCACGTGTACTTCGAGACCGCGGCGATGATCGTCACGCTGATCCTGGTCGGCAAGGTGCTCGAGACCCGCGCCCGCGGCCGCGCCTCGGCCTCGATCCGGGCGCTGATGGACCTGGCGCCGGCGGTGGCCCACGTGGTGGATCGCCGGGGCGAGGAGCGGGATCTCCCCGCCGAGCGGGTGCTGCCGAAGGACACGGTGCGGGTCCGCCCCGGCGAGCGGCTGCCGGTGGACGGCGAGGTGCTCGAGGGCCACTCGGCGGTGGACGAGAGCATGCTCACCGGGGAGCCGCTGCCGGTGGACAAGGGCCCCGGCGACCCCGTGTGGGGCGGTACGCTCAACCGCCAGGGGCTGCTCACCGTGCGCGCCACCTCGGTGGGGGCCCAGACCGCGCTGGCCCAGATCGTGCGGCTGGTGCGCCAGGCCCAGGCCAGCCGCGCCCCGATCCAGCGCCTCGCCGACCGCGTCTCGGCGGTGTTCGTGCCGGTGATCGTGGCGGTGGCGCTGGGGACGCTGGGGCTGTGGTGGGCGCTGGGCGGCGAGCTCGTCCCGGCGCTGATCCGGATGGTCGCGGTGCTGGTCATCGCCTGCCCGTGCGCGATGGGGCTGGCGACGCCGACGGCGATCACGGTCGGCACCGGCAAGGCCGCCCGCCGGGGGGTGCTGTTCGCCAGCGCCGCGGCGCTGGAGACGCTGGGCCGCGCCGACACCGTGCTGCTGGACAAGACCGGCACGCTGACCGAGGGGCGGCCGGTGCTCGCCGACTGGGTCCCGGTGGACCGCGGTCGCGCCCGGGACCTGCTCGCGCTGGCGGCGTCCGCCGAGCGGGGATCGGAGCACCCGCTGGCCCGCGCGGTGGTCGACGGCGCCCGTGAGCGCGGCGCCGAGCCGACCTCCCCCGACGCGTTCGAGGCCCACGCCGGCGACGGCGTCGAGGCCACCGTCGGCGAGCGGCGCGTGCGCGTCGGCAAGCCGTCGTGGATCCTCGGCGAGGCGGCGCCCGACGGCGAGATCGCCGATCGCCTCGAGGCCCTCGAGGCCGAGGGCAAGACCGCGATGGTGGTCGAGGTCGACGGCGCCGTCGCCGGCCTGCTCGCCGTGTCCGACCGGGTCAAGCCCGGCGCCGCCGAGGCCGTCGCCGCCCTGCGCCGCCAGGGCCTGCGCCCCGTGATGCTCACCGGCGACCAGGAGCGCGCCGCCCGGGCCATCGCCGCCAGCGTCGGCGTCGACGACGTGATCGCCGGCGTGCGCCCCGACGGAAAGGAGGCCGAGGTCCGCCGCGTCCAGCAGCAGGGCCGCACCGTCGCGATGGTCGGCGACGGGATCAACGACGCCCCGGCCCTCGCCCGCGCCGACGTGGGCATCGCGATCGGCACCGGCGCCGACGCCGCCAAGGAGGCCTCCGACGTCACCCTCGTCGGCGAGGACCTCGCCGGCGTCCCGGACGCCGTGGCGCTGTCCCGCGCCACGATGCGCACCATCCGCCAGAACCTGTTCTGGGCCTTCGCCTACAACGTCGCCCTGATCCCGGTGGCGGCCGGCGTGCTGCACCCGATCCCCGGCGTCCCGGACGTCATCGGCCAGCTCCACCCCGCGATGGCGGCGGGGGCGATGGCGTTCAGCAGCATCACGGTGGTGTTGAACAGCCTGCGGCTGGGGCGAGACACGGCGCCAGCTGCGCGGAGCGCAGGTCGCCCCCGGGCAGCGCGGCGCGGCGACGGAGATCGCGGCTGGGCTGCCCCGGGCCGTCGACGAGCTCGAGCATCGCGGGCGGCTCCTAGGCCAGGTCGGCCGCCAGCGCCTTGAGGAACTCCCAGGTCCTGGTCACGGACGTGATCCCGACGTACTCCTGGGGCGAGTGGGGGTGGCGGATGTCGGGGCCGAACGAGATCATGTCCATCCCGTCGACGGCCTCGCCGATGATCCCGCACTCCAGGCCGGCGTGGATCGCCTTGATCGGCGGCTCGGTCCCGCGCAGCTGCTGGAACACCGCCTTGCAGCGGGCCAGGATCGGCGAGGCCATGTCGGGCTCCCAGGCGGGGTAGGCCTCGTCGCGCTCGATGGCGCCGCCGGACCGCTCCATCCGGGCGCAGATGCGGTCGCGCAGGGCGGCCAGCTCGGCCTCCACCGACGAGCGCGCGCTGGTGTACAGCCGGACCCCGCCGTCCACCTCGGAGACGATCGCGACGTTGTTCGAGGTCTGGACCAGGCCCTCGATGTCGGGGCTCATCGCGACCACGCCGTGGGGCAGGTCGAGCAGGGTCTCGAGGATCGGACGGAACGCCTCGGGGGCGATCGTGTCGTCCCGGCCCGCGGCGGCACCGAGCTCGATGGTCAGGCCCGGGTCGGCGTCGCCCAGCGCCGCGGCCTCCTCCTCGCGGTGGAGCGCCACGAGCTGCTCGACCTCGGCGTGGCGGGCGGGATCGACGCGCACGGTGGCCCACGCCTCGCGCGGGATCGCGTTGTGCTTGCTGCCGCCGGTGAAGGCGTCCACGCCGCGGATCAGGCCGCCGCGGAGCAGCCGCTGGACCAGGCGGCCGAGGATCAGGATCGCGTTGCCGCGGCCCAGCCCGATGTCCAGCCCCGAGTGGCCGCCGCGCAGGCCGCCGACCTTGATCTCGGCCGCGGCGCTGCCCGCCGCCGGGGCGACCCGCGCGGGCCGGTAGAGCCCCGCCTGGTCGCCGCCGCCGGCGCAGCCGACGTAGAACTCGCCCTCGTCCTCGGAGTCGAGGTTGAGCAGGATCTTGCCCTTGATCATCGACGCGTCCAGCCCGGTGGCGCCGGTCAGCCCGGTCTCCTCCTCGACGGTGGCGAGGATCTCCAGCGGGCCGTGGACGGCCTCGGGGTCGTCGGCGAGGCCCAGCCCCAGCGCCAGCCCGATGGCGTTGTCGGCACCCAGCGAGGTCCCGCGGGCGCGCACCACGTCGCCGTCGACGTAGGCGTCGATGCCCTCCGTCTCGAAGTCGTGCGCGGTGTCGCTGTCCTTCTCGCAGACCATGTCCAGGTGGCCCTGGATCACGATCCCCTCGGCGCCCTCGTGGCCGGCGGTGGCCGGGATCGTCAGCAGCAGGTTGCCCACCGCGTCCACCTGGGAGTCCCAGCCGCGGACGGCGGCGAGCTGCACCAGGTGCTGGCGGATCGCCGCCTCGTTGCCCGAGCAGCGCGGGATCTTGCGCATCTCGTCGAAGTGGCTCCAGACGACGCGGGGCTCCAGATCGGTCAGCTCGGTCACGGCGATTCCCTCCCGGGGGTTGGTGGGTGAGGGATTGTTCTGTACCCGCCCCCCGGCGACGTCAACCCTTGCTCGCGGCGGCGCGCGCGTGATAGGTGCCGTCCCCGGGAGGGCGGCCGATGAACGAGACCCGGGCGCGAGCCGAGCTGTTCACCACGCGGGCGGCGCTGCTGCTGACCACGCTGGGGATGGCGGTCGGCACCGGCAACATCTGGCGCTTCCCGCGGATCCTGGCCAAGACCGGCGGCGGCGCGTTCCTGATCCCGTGGCTGCTGTTCCTCGTGGCGTGGTCGCTGCCGCTGCTGATCCTCGAGTTCGGGATGGGCCGCGGCGCGCGCAAGGGCTGCGTCGGGGCGTTCGGCACCTTCGGTGGACCGCGGACCGGCTGGATGGGCGCCTTCGTGGCGTTCTGCTCCACGGCGATCCTGTTCTACTACGCGGTGGTCACCGGCTGGTGCCTGCACTTCCTGATCGCGGCGGCTAGCGGCGGCCTGCGGGGCATGGCCGGCGACGCCGCCGAGGCCTCGTTCGTCGCGTTCGCCAACTCGCCCCAGCCGGTGATCTTCCAGTTCGCGGCGATCGCGCTGGCCGGCGTGGTGGTGATCCGCGGCGTGGTGGCCGGCATCGAGCGGGTCAACAAGATCCTGATCCCGACGCTGTTCGTGCTGCTCGTCGTCGCGGCGGTGCGCGCGGTGACGCTGCCGGGGGCCGCCGAGGGGCTGCGCTTCATCTTCGTGCCGGAGTGGTCGGCGCTGGGGGACGCCAACACCTGGCTCGAGGCGCTGAGCCAGTCGGCGTGGTCCACCGGCGCGGGCTGGGGCCTGATGCTGACCTACGGGGTGTACGTCCGCAGCCGCGAGCGGATCGTGTCCAACGCGGTGCTGACCGGGCTGGGCAACAACACCGCCTCGCTGCTCGCCGCGGTGGCGATCATCCCCGCGGTGTTCGCCCTGGCGCCGGCGGCGGTGGCCCCCGAGCGGCTGGCCGAGCTCGGCGGCGTCGAGGGGCTGCTGACCAGCGGCGGGCCGGCGTCCACCGGGCTGACCTTCATCTGGATCCCGGCGCTGTTCGAGGCGATGCCCGGCGGCGGCCTGTTCACGGTGCTGTTCTTCCTGACGCTGTTCATGGCCGCGCTGTCGTCGCTGATCGCGATCGTCGAGATGGCGGCGCGGGTGCTGATCGATCTGGGGCTGCGGCGCCGCACCGCGGTGGCGATGGTGGTCGGCTTCGGGTTCCTGCTGGGGATCCCCTCGGCGGTGAACCTCGGCATCTTCCAGAACCAGGACTGGGCCTGGGGCGTGGGCCTGATGCTCAGCGGGCTGTTCGTCGCCGTGGCGGTGACCAAGTACGGCCCCCGGCGGTTCCGCGAGCGGGCGCTGGCCGAGGACGAGTCGCGGTGGCTGGGGCGGCTGTTCGACGTGTGGGTCACGGTGATGATCCCGGTGCAGTTCCTGGTGATGGTCGGGTGGTGGTTCAGCCAGTCGATCTCGTGGGACCCCGAGGGCTGGTGGAAGCCGTTCGGGACCTTCACCGTCGGCACCTGCCTGCTGCAGTGGGGGGTCGCGCTGGCGCTGTTCCTGGGGCTCAATCGCTGGCTTGTGCGACGCACCATGCGGGATCGAGAGGGCGCGGGAGGCGCCGACGACTCCCCCACAAGCTGAACAATCTTTTTTAGTTATCTCTAATATTTGAGTCGATATACCGTACCTGCAACATACGGTATCTGGTCCCCGATCCAGGGTCCCGCTCGCCGCCGCTCGCGGCCCCGCTCACCAGCGCCGCAGGTCGCTCCAGGCGAACGTCCACTCGGGCGTGATCAGGTTCTGTCCAGCTTCGGCCACGTACCACGGTGAGAGCGCCGCACCGGGGTTGCGCAGCAGGTGGATCTCCTGGGCCGGCATGTAGCTCTGGGCCAGCAGGAAGGCGACCTCGCCGCTCTCGGCGTTGCGCGCCACGTCGACCACGATCACGGCGTGGCCGGGGAACCCGCCCTGGATGAACACGTCCCCGGGCCGGACCTCGGCGGCGGCGGCCACCGGGGTCAGCTCCTTCTGCAGCGAGTGGGTCCCGGCGTAGGTGAACACCAGGTCCATGTAGCGCCGGAAGGTCTCGTAGCCCGGGTCCGGCTGGGCCGACTGGTGCCAGCGGACCTGGTTGCCGTCCACCGAGCAGCGCCAGCCGTCGCGGTAGCGCACGTAGCTCGCCTCGTCGCCGCTGGTGAAGTCGAACGCGATCTCGTCCTCCCGGCCGCGGGCGAACAGGTACTCGGCGCGCAGCCGCATCGTGGCGTCGGCGCACTGCTGCAGGTCCCGCTCGCCGACGTCGATCTCGAACACCGCGGCGTGGGCCTCCTGGTTGCCCTTGCGCCGCCCGTCGTGGAGCCGCACCTCGGGGCGGCCGGGCTTGAGCGGCAAGCGGCGCAGCCAGGCGGCGAAGGAGTCGTCCTCGACCTCGTCGCGGGTGAAGCCGGGGGGTGTGGGGATCCGCTCCCCTACCCCGTCGAGACCGTGGCTGGCCGGCAGCCAGCGGTAGTCGCCGTCGGCCTCCTCGGCGGCGGCGCGGGGGGGGGCGGCGACGGCCACGGCAAGGGCCACGGGAACGCGCACGGGAACGGCGACGGCGAGGGCAACGGCAACGGCAACGGCAACGGCAACGGATCGGGGGCGGGTCATGCTGGAAGAACGGACGGAGGGGCCCGCCGATTCCGTCACTCGAGGGTGCCCTCGAGCGGGGCGCCGCCGGCCTCGTCCTCGATCACGTACCGGCTGCGGATCGTCGCGGTGTGGCGCAGCATCGCGCTGACCGAGCACAGCTTCTCCTCGCTGATCTTCAGGGCGCGGACGACCGCCTTGGGGTCCAGGTCGCGGCCGCGGACGCGGTACTGCACGTCGATCGCGGTGTAGACCTTGGGGATCTCGGCGGCCCGCTGGCCCTCGACCTCGACCACCAGCCCGGTCAGCGCCTGGCGCATCTTCCCGGTCAGCAGGTACGCCACGTCGATCCCGGTGCAGCCGGCGAGCCCGCCGAGGATCATCTCCATCGGGCTCATCCCGCTGTCCGCGCCGCCGACCTCGGGCTGGGCGTCGGCCACGATCGCGTGGCCGGACCCGCTGTGGATCACGAACTGCAGCCCGCTGGTCCAGGTCGCCTTGGCCTCGCTCACGCCGTCTCTCCCATGAGGTTGCCGGGGTTGAGCCCCTCGAGCTCGGGCAGCACGAACAGCCCGTCCTTGCGGATCAGGACGTCGTCGAACCAGATCTCGCCACCGCCGTACGCGGGGGTCTGGATCACGACCATGTCCCAGTGCACCGCCGAGCGGTTGCCGTTGTCGCAGTCGTCGTAGGCGGCACCCGGGGTGAAGTGGAACGACCCGGCGATCTTCTCGTCGAACAGCGTGTCCTTCATCACCCACGTGATGAACGGGTTGCAGCCGATGGCGAACTCGCCGACGGAGCGCGCGCCCTCGTCGGTGTCGAGGATCTGGTTGACCCGCTCGGGGTCCGAGGCGGTGGCCTCGACGATCCGCCCGCCGCGGAACGTCAGCCGCACGTCGGTGAACGTCGTGCCCTGGTAGTGGGTCGGCGTGTTGTAGGCGATCACCCCCTCCACCGAGTCGCGCACCGGGGCGGTGTAGACCTCGCCGTCGGGGATGTTGAACTCGCCGTCGCACTTGATCGCGTGGAGGCCGTCGATCGAGAACCGCAGGTCGGTCTCGCCCGGCCCCACGACGCGCACCCGATCGGTGCGGTCCATCAGCGCCTTGAGCGGGTCCATCGCCGCCGACATCCGGGCGTAGTCCATCGTGCAGACGTCGAAGTAGAAGTCCTCGAACGCGGCGGTGCTCATCCCGGCGGCCTGGGCCATCGCGGGGGTCGGCCAACGCAGCACGACCCAGCGCGTCCGGGGCACCCGCCAGTCCATGTGCACCGGGTGGAACCAGTGCTTCTGGTAGACCTGCAGCGCGTCGGCGCCCACGTCGCCGAGCTCGTGCATGTTGTGGAACCCGCGGACCCCGACGTAGGCGTCCATCTTCTCCATCCGGAACCGCTCGACCTCGCCGTGCAGCGACATCAGCGGCTCGCTGCCGATGCCGTACAGCCGGCGCAGCACGCGGTTGCTCTTGAGCGAGACCATCGGCAGCCCGCCGCGCTCGGCGACCTCGTCGATCAGCGCCTCGACGATCTCGGGGGGCACGTCGGTGGCCTCGATCAGGACCCGCTCGCCCTCGGCGATCCGCGTCGAGTAACCGATCAGGACCTGGGCGAGCCGTTGGATGCGGGGGTCTTGCATGGGGAACCTCGGGGGTTGCGTTGCGGAGTCGGAACGGCGAATTGTACCAACGTGGCCGAGATCCGGTAGAGTATCCCGGCGCCGGCACGAGCGGGGGCACGCGCGCAGCGCACCTGGGAGGGACGTACCGTGGACATCGCGGGTCCCGATTCCGTCTTCACCGTGGAGTTCGCCTCGTTCGGGCGCGCCCTCGAGGCGTACCACGAGGGGCTGCGCCACGGCCTGGTGACGGTCCCGGCGCGGCGCAAGGTCGAGGTCGGCGAGGAGCTCGAGGTCCAGCTGCACCTGGCGTTCGCCGACCTGGCGCTGTTCGCGCGCGGGCGCGTGGTCCACGTCTCCGGGCTGGCCACGATCGTCAAGCTCGACGAGGTCCCCGAGGAGCTGCACGACATCCTGGCGCAGGCCCCCCCGGAGTTCGGGCGGGTGTCGGCCGACGTGCAGATCGACGAGGAGGACGACGACGCGCTCCCGGGCCCGCCCCAGGAGCCCGGCGGCACCGTCCGGGCCAAGCCGGTGGAGCCGCGGGTCGGCGCCACCACCGACAAGCAGCTGCCCAAGCTCGCCAACGGGAGCGGCGAGGACGTGCTGCCCGTCGGGGCCGAGGCGACGATGCCGTCGCACGTGCTCGAGGCCAGCGCCGTGCGCCGGCCCTCGGCGCTGGAGGGCGCCGAGACCAAGAAGGACCACCGCGAGCAGCGGGCCGAGGCCAGCGGCGGGGCCCCGGACGAGCCGGACGGGTTCCCGCTCCCGGGCGAGCGGGACGTGTTCCTGCCCGCCGTGGTCCTGTTCGACACCGAGCTGGCCAAGCAGGACCTGGCGGGGATCCTGCTGCGGATCCTCAAGCAGAACCTGACCGGCGTGCTGCTCCTCGACCTGCCCGAGGAGCGCTACTGGATGTACACCGTGGCCGGCCGGCCGGTGCACTACCTCCGCCGGCCGGAGCGGACCGAGGAGACCCTCGATCACCTGGTGGTCGAGCGCAAGCTGCTGGACGGCACGGTGCTCGACCGCTGCCGCTGGCTGGCGCGGGCCTCGGATCGCCCGCTGCTGTCGGTGATCATGCGGCTCGGCTTGCTGGAGCAGGCCGCGCTGGACGAGTGCCGCCAGATCCTGGTCACGCGGATCACCCAGCGGCTGCTCCGCGAGCAGTCCCCGGGCCGGGCGCGGTTCTTCCACATGGAGGAGCTCGGCCCGCTGTTCCGCACGACCCCCGCCGACGTGGCCGACGCGCTGTTCCAGCGGGCGCTGGGCCGCTTCGGCGACCTCAACCCCAGCGGCGCCGGCGTGCTGGTCGAGCGCCACGCCGGACAGCGGGTGGTGCTCACCGAGCTGGGCCAGGAGGTGGCCGGCCGGCTGACGCTCGGCGACGGCCAGCGGCTGGTGGTCGACACCCACCTGCCCTCGGGGCCGACCTTGGGTGACGTCGCCGCCGCCGGCGTGCTCGACGACCTCGAGCTGGTCAAGCTGGTGCTGGGGCTGCAGGAGATGGGCGCGGTGGAGCTCGTCGCCGCCGAGCGCACCGAGCGCGGGCGCGAGAAGGCCGAGCAGTTCCTGCGCGAGTGCCACAAGAAGCTCGGCGACGACCTGTTCGCGTTCCTGGGCTGCCACTGGACCGACGACGCCACCGAGCTGCGCGCCGCGTTCAACCTGTACCTCGAGCGGATGGACCACCCGTTCATGGGGGCGCTGCGGACCCCCGAGGCCAAGGACGTCAAGAAGCAGGTGCGGGCCAAGCTGCGCCAGGCCGAGAAGGTGCTGTTCGACCGCGCGTCGCGGATCGAGTACCGCCGGGGGCTGATCTCCCCGCGCGAGCACCGCATGGCGTCGGAGTTCTTCCTGCGCAAGGGGGAGACCGCGCTGGTCCAGGGCCAGGGCCCCGAGGCCGAGCGCTCGTTCCTCAAGGTCCTCGAGCTCGACATCGACGGGCCGGGCACCGACGAGCGCACCCGCCGCGCCGAGGACGCGCTGCGGGCACTTCGGAACAAGGGCTAGGCGCCGGTCCCCCGCTGCGGGGCCCGATCCTCCGGCACCTCCACCCCCACGGGCAGCTCCAGCCGGGTCGGCATCAGGTCGTCGAACCGCGCCCGCGTCCGCTCCCGGGCCCGCGCCACCGCCGGCCGCAGCGCCGCCAGCCCGTCCTCGTCGAGCGGGCGCCGCATCATCCGCACCACCATCCCGCGGATCCGGTCCAGCACGCCGTCGTCGGTCTCGTAGGTCTGCAGGAACGCGCCGCCGTCGAAGCGCGCCACCAGCGCCCGCAGCCCGCGCGCGTCGCCCCCCGTGGCGCGCTCGAGGCGCTCGAGCAGCCACGGCCAGTCGAAGGACAGGAACGTCGGGGCGTACCACTCCCGGGCGAACGCCGGGTCGCTGCGCAGCACCTCGGCGTCGACGCCGATCTCGACCAGCATGTGGGTCAGCACGTTGCGCGGCAGCGGCAGCCGCGGGCCCTCCCCGTCCGCCGCGGGCAGCGCGGTGGCGATCTCCTTCTGCGCGGCGTGGAACGCCTCGCAGAGGTGGAACTCGCGGTCCACCGCGCGGTGGTGCTCGCAGCCGAACACCACCGCCCCGGCGCCCTCGGCGCGCAGCTTCGCGAGGCGGGCCGGGGTCAGCCGCAGCCTGCGGTCGGCCAGCGGGGCCAGGTCGGGCAGGGCGCTGCCGACCAGCACGTCGGCGGAGCGGGCGTGGCGCACCAGCCAGCCGTGGGACAGGAAGTTCACGCGCGCAAGGTAGCAGATGGTGCCGGTGGCCGCCCCACCCCGGTTGCGGTATCCTCGGCCCCGCCTGGGGGGAGCCGGGACCGCCACACCATCGGGAGACGACGTCATGGCAGCCACTCGCGTGGTCATCCTCGGCGCCGCAGGGCGCGACTTCCACAACTTCCTGACCGCGTTCCGGGACGATCCCGCGGTCGAGGTCGTCGCCTTCACGGCGACCCAGATCCCGGGCATCGAGGAGCGCTCGTTCCCCGCGGCGCTGGCCGGGGACCGCTACCCGGACGGGATCCCGATCGTGCCCGAGGACGATCTGGAGCAGCTGATCCGCGACGAGCGCGTCGACGAGGTGGTGTTCGCCTACAGCGACGTGTCCTACGAGCACATGGGCCACCTGCTGGCGCGGGCCAACGCCGCCGGCGCGGACTTCCGCGTGCTGGGGCCGGACCGCACGATGGTGCCGTCCACCCGCCCGGTGGTCAGCGTCTGCGCGGTGCGCACCGGCTGCGGCAAGAGCGCCACCAGCCGCGCCGTGGCCCAGGCCCTGCGCAGCGCCGGGCTGCGGGTCGTGGCGATCCGCCACCCGATGCCCTACGGCGACCTGGCCCACCAGCGGGTCCAGCGGTTCGCGTCGCTGCAGGATCTCGTGGACCACGACTGCACGATCGAGGAGATGGAGGAGTACGAGCCCCACATCGACGCGGGCTGCATCGTCTACGCGGGGGTGAACTACACCGACATCGTGCGGCAGGCCGAGAAGGAGGCCGACGTGATCCTGTGGGACGGCGGCAACAACGACCTGCCGTTCTACCGCTCCGACTTCGAGATCGTGCTGGTCGACCCCCACCGCCCGGGCGACGAGCTGCGCTACGTGCCCGGCGAGACCAACCTGCGACGCGCCGACGCGGTGGTGGTCAGCAAGGAGGACTCGGCCAAGCGCGACAACATCGAGGCGGTCAAGGCCAGCGTCGCGCGGATCAACCCCGGCGCGCGGATCATCGACGCGGCGCTGCCGCTGACCATCGAGGGCGGCGGCGAGCAGCTCCACGACAAGCGGGTGCTGTGCGTCGAGGACGGCCCCACGCTGACCCACGGGGGGATGCGCTTCGGCGCTGCGATCCTGGCCGCCGAGCGCTGGGGCGCCGAGGTGATCGACCCGCGGCCGTACGCCGTCGGCGAGCTGGCCGAGACCTACGCGAAGTACCCCGAGACCGGCCCCGTGCTGCCGGCGATGGGCTACGGCGAGCAGCAGATCGCCGATCTCAAGGCGACCATCGCGGCGACCCCCTGCGACCTGGTGGTGGTCGGCACGCCGATCGACCTGGCGCGGGTGATCGAGCTGGACAGGCCGTCGGTGCGGGTCCGCTACGACATGGAGGTTCTGTCCTCCCCCGGCCTGGGCGAGATCCTCGCCCCCGTGATCGAGAAGGCACGCCAGTAGCCCGGCTCTGTTACGGTTGGGTTACGATGACGCTGCTCCGCCGTACCCTGCCGCTGCTCCTGCTCCCCGCCTCCCTCGTCCTGATGGCCAACGACACCGCGGTCTACGAGTACCCCGACGGCTCGGGCGTCGTGCCGCTGAGCTCCGAGCAGGTGCGGATGGTCGAGGAGACGGTGCGGATCACCAACCCGGTGGGGCGCGCCGCCCACGTCGAGGCGACGTTCGTGTTCCGCAACGACGGCAAGCGCGAGGTCCAGGTCACGATGGGCTTCCCGTTCCGGCTGCAGTGGGGGCAGGTGTTCTTCGAGGGCGACGAGGTCGAGGTCGACATCCCGGCGGCGCTGGGGTTCGAGTCGCTGGTGGACGGCGAGCCGGTGGAGACGCGCCTGCGCACGGAGCGCGCGGGACCCAGCGGCGAGGTGGTGGAGCCCACCACCTACCAGGTCTGGGACGTGACCTTCGCGCCGGGGCAGACCCGCACGCTGGTGACGCGCTACGACACCCAGTGGAACCACTGGATCGACGTGGACGACCGCTACGGCTACGGCCTGACCTACATCACCGAGACCGGCGCGGCGTGGGCCGGCACGATCGGCCGCGCGACCATCTCCGTGGAGATCCCCGCCGAGATCCCCCGCCCCTCTCGGTTCGAGGACCGCGCCACGTTCTGGGAGTTCGCGCCGGGGGCGGTGGCCCAGACCGCCGACTTCTCGCGGATGTCGTGGACCTTCCAGGACTGGGAGCCGCGCGGCGACGTGCACATCTACGTGCAGGGCCACCGCTACGGCCACTACCGGATGTGGATCTCCGGCGAGCTCGAGGACCGCGACCTGGACCGGGCGTGGACGGAGCAGGAGATCGAGGACTTCGCGCGCCAGTTCCCGATCCGCCGCCCGTACGCGATCCAGGTGCTGATCAACACGCTGTACGCCCGCGCCGGGCACCGCTTCAGCGAGCCCGAGTGGGCTGGCTTCTTCGCTCAGCTGGACTGGTACCGGCCGACGCGCGCGCTGGGGCTCGGGGACCTGCCCACCGACGCCCGCCTGACCGTCGAGGCCGCGCTGCGGGTCAAGCAGCGCCACGCCGACCTCGAGCAGCGGGTGCTCGACGGCCCCTACGGCGAGTTCCACACCGAGTTCGCGCTGCGCTGGATCCACCCCCCGAGCTACTACCTCGAGGGGGGCGTCTGGCAGCGCCGCTTCGCCGGCTCGCCCGAGCGCGAGGAGGCGTGGCTGTCGCTGGCCCGCAACGCCCTGTACGCCAGCCACGGCAAGACCTTCCGCGACCCGCAGCTGGCCGACTTCTTCGCCTCGATGCCGTGGTACCGGCCCGGGGACGGCGAGGTCGCGCTCACCGAGCAGGAGCAGGCGCTGCTGGCGCTGCTGGTGGCATACGAGCAGGAGAAGGGCTACCGCTAGCAGCCCGTCTCAGGGCACCAGGTCGGCCGCCGCGCGCGGGACGATCTTCGAGTCCTCGTGGGAGTAGTACATCGGACCGGTGACGGAGCTGAAGCTGTCGTCGAGCGTGGGCGCGGCGTCGTGGAACAGGTCGTCGACGCGCAGGCAGCTGTCCACCACGAACTCGCCGTAGTCGTTGGGCTCGTCCGGGTTCTCGTCGCTGACGGTGACGTTCTCGACCGTGACCAGCACGCCCTCGTAGGCCTCCTGGCTGCCGCCGCCGGTGCCCACGTCGCAGGCCGCGACCACCACCGGGGCGACCGTCCCGCTGCCGACCACCGTGACGTCGTTGGCCGCGGAGATCTCGATCTCGGAGAAGTCGTAGTACTCCTTGTACAGCCCGTGGACGTCGACCTTGTCGCCCACCGACAGCTGGCCCGCGAGCTGCTTGGCCGCGGCGGTGTCGTAGATGTAGACGTAGATCCCGCTGTACTCGGGGCTGGACTCCGAGCCCTCCACCTGCACGAAGAACCCCGGGGGCGCGTCGGCCACGGGGCTGGTGATCACGACGCCCTCGATCGTGACCATCGTCTGGTCCGCCACGGAGCCGCCCTGGATGTCGTAGATCGACACGGGCGGGGCGGTGTCGTCGTCCCCGCTGTCGTCGTCGGACATGTCGTCGTCGGACATGTCGTCGTCGCCCGCGTCGTCGTCGCCCGCGTCGTCGTCCCCGGCGTCGTCGTCGCCCACGTCGTCGTCGCCCGCGTCGTCGTCGCCCGCGTCGTCGTCCGCGGCGTCGTCGTCCGCCGCG
>CAZOYV010000023.1:0-19307 GCA_964584075.1 uncultured Rickettsiales bacterium
ACGACCTGTACCTCGAGACCGACGACGACGGCGACGGGGTCAGCGAGTGCGACGGGGACTGCGACGACGAGGACGACACGGTCTACCCGGGCGCCGAGGAGCTGTGCAACGGCGGGATCGACGACGACTGCAACCCCGCCACCGACGAGAACGCCGACACCGACGGGGACGGCTACTCGATCTGCCAGGGCGACTGCGACGACTACAGCGCCGCCTCGAACCCCGGCGCCGAGGAGGTCTGCGACGGCGCGGACAACGACTGCAACGGGCTGGTCGACGACGGCATCGACTACGACCTCGACGGCTACTCGGGCTGCGGCGAGAACGCCGACTGCGACGACTTCAACCCCAACGTCCACCCCGGCGCCCCGGAGGTGCCGTACGACGGCGTCGACCAGGACTGCGACGGCGAGGACCTGACCGACGTGGACGGCGACGGCTACGACGGCGGCTACGCCGGCGACGACTGCAACGACCAGGACCCCTCGATCCACCCGGGGGCCGAGGAGGTCTGCGACAACGGCATCGACGACGACTGCGACGGGGTCGGTGACGAGTTCGACGACGACTGCGTCGAGGGGGGCGGGGACGACGACGACTGCAGCTGTGACCAGGGCCCGGCCGCGCCGCGGAGGGCCAGCCTGATCCCGGTGGCGCTGCTGGCGCTGCTGGCGCTGCGCCGCCGCGGCTAGCACAATCGTTGCGTGGGGAGCGCGGCGCCCGGACCGAGAGACCCGATCCCGTGGCGTCGCGCCGCGGTGCTGGCGGTCGCGGGGGCCGGGGTGGCCGCGACGCTGCTGGCGGCCTCGCTGGCCTCCCGGGTCGATCCCCCGGCCAACGACCTGATCCTGCACGGGACGATGGTCCGCTCGGCGCTCGAGGCCCTCCGGGCGGGGGGCTGGAGCGCGTTCCAGGACCCCTGGTGCGGGTGGCTCACCCCCGGGTACCCGATGTTCCGGGTCTACCCCCACCTGGCCCACCAGGGGGCCGCGCTGGTCGCCTGGGTGTTCGGCCTCGACCCCTGGACCGCCCTCGGACTGTGCCTGTTCCTCGGCGTCGCGGCGCAGCCTGCGGCGGTGTACCTCGGCGCCCGCGCCCTGGGCTGGGGACCGCGGGGGGCGCTGCTGGCGGCGGGGGTCGCGGCGACGATGCGCTGCGTCGATCCCTACGGACACACGCCGCTGAGCTACAGCATCGACGGCCCGGGGCTGTACGCGCAGCTGTGGGGCATGGACCTGGCGACGGTGGCGCTGCCCTGCGCGCTGGCTGCCTGCCGCCCGGGGGGGGCGGGCCTGGCGCGGCTCCCGGCGGCCCTCCGCATCGCGCTGGCCGCCGGGCTCCTGGCGCTGACGATCCGGACCCACCTGCCCTCCGCCTGGATCGCGGGGATCGGGGCGCTGGCCGGCGCCCTGGCGTGGGGGCCGGCGGCGGCGATCCCGGCGCGGCTGGCGCGCCTCGCGGTCGTGGTGCTGGCGACCGCCGTGCTGGCGGCGGGCTTCCTCGTCCCGTTCGTCGCCGACCTGGGCTCGGTCCACGTCAACCCCCTCGAGGCCGAGGACAAGCTGCGCTCGATCGGGGCGCTGCCCGTGCTGCGCAGCCTGCTGTCCGGCGCCTACCTCGACGGGGGCCACCTCGGACCGTGGACCGCGGTGCTGCTGCTGGGCGGCGCGCTGGCGGTGGCGGACGCCGTGCGCCGGGTCCGGGGGCGCGGGCCGGAGCCGGCCGGGGAGGCGGTCCCGCTGGTGCTGCCGGCCGGCCTGGCGTGGCTGGCGGTGGTGCTGCTGTTCGGGCGGGCCACGTGGGGCGCCTGGGTCGACGACGTGCCGCTGGTCGGGCGGTTCCACGACCACCGCTACCTGCTCGGGCTGCACCTGGTGTTCCCCTGGCTCGCCGCCGGCACGTTGCTGCGCGCCGGGCGGGCCCTGCGCCCCCGGCTGGGCCCCCGCGCGTGGCCCGCGCTGCTCGCCGCGCTGGTCGCCGGGGTGGCGGTCCCCCAGGGGCTCGCGCTGCGCGACGACCTGCGGCTGCAGCGCGATCTCGCCGCGGCGTTCGCGGCCCGCGAGGCGGCGCTGCGCCCCCTGCTCGAGGCGGCCCGCGCGCCCGGCGAGCGCTGGGCGATGGGGACGCCCGACCCACCGCTGGGCGGGGCTCGCGCGCTGGACTGGCTGCGCAGCCGCGACGCGGTGACGTTCGGCACGCCGCTGCAGCACTACGCGGTGGCCTACACGTTCAACCACTACGCGGTGGGGTGGTACGCCGGCGAGGCCGGCCTGCGCCAGCGCGCGGTGACCGCCGAGGATCTGGTCCCCGCCGGGGTCACCGGCCTGCTGATCCCGCCGGGCTGGGGGGAGACCGACGCGGCCGGCGTGCCGTGGTCGCTCCCGCGGGAGGCGGCCGGCGGCGGCTGGCGCGTGGCCCGCCCCGCGCCGCTGGCGTGGGCTCGCGGCGACGCCGCGGTGGTGCGCGCCGACCTGCTGATGCGCGGCGCCCGCGCCGACCTCGACGGCTTCCAGATCGCGTGGTTCCAGGCCGGCCTGCACCGCGTCCGGCAGTTCCCGGCGGTGGCGATCGGGGAGCACGCCGGCCCCGATCCGGCGTGCTTCGCCCGCCACGGGGAGCTCGAGGTCCCCGACGGCGCGGTGCTGCTGGACCTGCCCGCCACCGGCCCGGCCGGGCTGGGGCGCGTGCGGGACGCGGGCTCGGACCCCCGCACCGGCGCGGCGTGGGCCGAGGTGACGGTCGAGGACGACGGGGCCTGGGTGGTGTTCCAGCGGTCCTGGCACCCGGGCTGGCAGGCCCGGCTCGACGGAGCGAGCGCACAGGTCGCGATGCTGGTCCCGGGGCTGGTCGGGGTGCCGGTGCCGCCGGGCGCCCACCGGGTCGAGGTGGCGTGGCCGGTGTCCCCGGGGCGGGGCGCCTGGGCCGCGGGGATCACGGCGCTGTACGCGGTCGCCGCGGGGTGGCTGGGGATCGGCTGGGTCCGCCGCCGGCGGATCAGAACGTCAGGTACACCGAGCCCCAGGTGAACCCGGAGCCGAAGCCGACCATGCAGACCTTCATCCCGCGCTCGAGGCGGCCCTCCTCGCGGGCGACGCACATCGCCATCGGGATCGTCGCGGCGGTGGTGTTGCCGTAGTCGACGATGGTGTGGACGACCTTCTCGGCCGGGATCTCCAGGGCGTTGGCGACCCACTCGTTGATCCGCATGTTGGCCTGGTGCGGGACCACCAGGTCCAGGTCGGTGGGCGCGACGCCGTTCTTGGCGCAGGCCTCCATGATCGCGCCGAGCATCCCGCGGGTGGCGTACTTGAACACCTCGCGGCCGTTCATCCGCGCCCACAGCAGGTCCGGCTCGACCAGCCCGACCTGGCCCTCGTGCTGGATGAACGGCTTGCGGCTGATGTCCCACACCTTCTGTGCCAGCGAGTCGGCGAAGCGACCGTCGGCGTACAGGTGGAACGACCCGACCTCGCTGGCCTCGTCGTCGTCGGCCGCCGAGATCACCGCGGCGCCGGCGCCGTCGCCGAACAGCACGGCGACGTTGCGGCCCTCGGTGGAGAACTCCAGCGCGTGGCTGTGGATCTCGGCGCCGACGAGCAGCACGTTGTCGTACGCCCCGCTGCGCACGTAGCTCGTGGCGACCCCCATCCCGTAGAGGAACCCCGAGCACTGGTTGCGGATGTCCATCACGCCCACGCCCTCCATCCCCATCCGGGCCTGCATGTAGCAGCCGGCCCCGGGGAAGTGGTGGTCGGGGCTGAGCGTGGCGAACAGGATGTGGTCGATGTCCTTGTTCTCCAGCCCCGCGTCCGCGATGGCGCGCTCGGCCGCGGGCACCGCGAGCTCGGAGGTGTACATCCCCTCGGGGGCGTAGCGGCGGCGCTGGATCCCCGTGCGGGTCTGGATCCACTCGTCGCTGGTGTCCATCAGCTTGGTCAGGTCGTCGTTGGTGACGATCTGGTCCGGGACGTTCATCCCCAGACCGGCGATCTTGGCCTTGCGCACGGTGGCTCCCTCCTCGCTCCGCTGGCGTCGGGGCGATGATCGGACGAGCCGGGGGGGATGTCAAAGGATCCGTCGGCGCAGCCCCAGCGCGGCGAGGAACGCCGCCAGCGTCGCGAGCCCGGCCCACGGTGCGCGGCCGCCGTCGACGCGGCACTCGCAGGTGTCGCCGATCACCACGTCGTCGTCGTCGTCCGCCGCGTCGTCGTCGCCGCTGTCGTCGTCGTCGGTGGCGTCGTCGTCGTCGCCGCTGTCGTCGTCGCCGGGGCTGCCCTCGGTCATCGTGTACAGGCAGAAGTCGTCGATGTTCCAGCCGCCGAACTGGAGCCCCTGGTCGCTCTGGATCTCGAACCGGATCTCGACCTCGTCCTGGCCGGCGGCCTCGTCGGTGATGTCCAGGTCGAACAGCACCCACTCGTAGTCCTGGTGGTGCACGTCACCCGGGCCCTCGGCGTTGTCCCAGACCTCGACGTCGTTGACGTAGATCTTGCCGTGGTCGTAGACCGCGTCCTCGACCTGCAGCCAGCGGCGGAGCTGCAGCCGCACGGTGTCGTAGCCGCTCAGATCGTAGGCCGGGCTGCGCAGGGTGTTGATCCGGTTGTTCTGGTACATCCCGTCCCAGTTGCTCTCCAGCGCCAGATCGTTGCCCCAGCAGCCGGAGCCGCTGTAGCAGCCGTCGGGGTCGCCGCCCTTGCCCACCGGCGCGCCGAGCATCCAGTCGTCGGCGCCCTCGGTCTGCTCGCCCTCGATCAGCTCGTGGGTCCAGTCGCCCTCGCCGCCCTCGAAGTCGTCGCAGAGGATCTCCTCGATCTCCCCGACGTACACGTAGTAGGCCGGGTCGGCGGGGTTGCGCGGCCGCTGGATCGTGGTGTTGGTCTCGTTGTCGTCGGCCTCGATCCGGTAGCGCACCTGGGTGCCCCACTGGCTGCCGGGGATCTCGCCCTCGTACTGCTCGCCGCCCAGGTCGTCCAGCACCACGCTGTTCCAGTTGCTGCCGTCGGTGGAGTACACCAGCCGCACGTCGCCGATGCTGGCCTCGGCGCACTCGGGGTGCACCGCGCCGACGGTGACCGCGATCGGGATCGGCTCGTCCTCGGCGGCCGCGGTGATCGGCTCGTGGTCGATCAGCAGCGCGCCCATCCCGCCGGCGACCAGCCCGTGGGGCCCGAACGCGGCGTCGATCTCGCACACGTGCGGCGTGCCGTCGGCCAGGTTGGCGTTGTCGTCGTCGGCGACCAGCGCGGCCTCGTAGGTCGAGGGGATGTCGGTGGCGATCTGGGTCATCCCGGCGTAGATCTCGCCCAGGACCTGCACCGCGGTGGGTTCGCCCATGTCGGCGACGAAGATCTTGCGCAGGTCCCACAGCGCCCCGCCGACGATGATGCCGTCGTAGTGCACCTCGCCGACCACGTCGTCGGGGTAGACGTGGTCGGGCTCGAGGTCGCGGATCCCGCCGCCGCTGGTCATGAAGTAGGGCGCCATCACGTGGTCGTGGGTCAGCTGGAAGGCCATCGCGTCGGCGAAGCCCTCGCCCACGTCGCCGTAGAAGTCGCCCACGCCCCAGATGATCGACTGGAAGTGGAAGCCGTGGCCGTACTCGTGGTAGACCACGTCGGCCACCATCCCGGTGTTGTTGCAGCCCTGGCCCGCCTGCAGGAACGTGATGTCGCCGTCGTACCAGGCGTTGCAGTTGTCGTTGTAGTTGACGTTGACCTGCATCGAGTCGTCGAGGGCGCCCAGGCTGGGGGCGATGCCCTTGGCGAAGGTTCGGACCTCCTCGGCGTAGCGATATCCGTGGATCTGGGCCTCGTCGAACTCGACGCCGCCGCCGGTCCACACGGTCTGGTCGCCGTCGCCGACCGTCCCCACGGTCCAGGCCAGGTCGCTGCCCGCCTCGTTGTCGACGTTGAAGTAGTCGCCGCGGATCTGCAGGTCGAGGCTGGTGGTGTTGCCGCCGGCGGTGTAGGCCCCGTTGGCGTCGAGGGTCGTCTGCCCGTCGCCGGTGGTGGCCCACAGGTGCGACGCCGGGCTGGTGGTCGTCGCCGGGTCGCCCGGGTTGCGCGGGTAGTGCTCCAGCGCCACCGAGCCGGTCATGAACAGGCGGTCGTCGCGCAGCGCGAGCAGCACGTCCTCCTGGGCGTCGACGTAAGCCGTCCAGTGCCCCATCCGCAGGCCGTCGAGCGCCACGGTGTAGACCAGCCGCAGGTCCAGCGCGTCGGCGCCGATCAGCGGCATCACGGCCAGCTCCGGCGTGCCCTCGACCACGGCGCCGTGGCCCAGGTCGCGCAGCGCGCCGGCGGCGGTCTCGGCCGCCCGCTCGGGGTCGAGCAGCGCCTGGTTGGCCACCGCCTCGACCGGGAAGCAGCGCACGCCGAACCAGAACACCCGCCCGTCGCGGATCGCCACGAACGTCGAGGCGCGCAGCACCGGCGTGCCGGCCACCGTCTGGTGGTGGCTGACGTAGCGCACGCCGCGGCTGAGCACGTTGCTCCACGGCACCAGGTCGTCCACCGCGACGCCCTCGGGCAGCAGGTCGGCGTTGGCCTGCCAGAACGCGTCGGCCACCGCCTGGGCCACCGCCGGATCGTCTCCGGCGGCCGGGTCGACCTCGATGCCCTCGCCCCAGAAGTGGTGGAACAGGCCGTTGGGCCCGCCGAGCCGGTGGGTCCAGGCGCTGCCGTGGCGGGCCTCGAAGCCGGCGGGCAGGCCGATCACGTGGCTCTGGGTCAGGGTGTCGCCGTGGCCGGCGATCCACTCGGCCCCCTCCGGCACGAACTCGACGCGCTGCTCCGGCTCGCGGAAGGCGTCGGCGGAGATGGCCAGGGACCCGCTCAGCAGCAGGGCGGACAGGACGAGAAGTCGACGAGTGGACATGGGCGCTCCGTATGCTCTCCGGGTGAATTCCATCCCGACGAACATAACGATACGAGGGAAGTCCAGGGCTGACATCTGTTTCACTAGGTTCGAAGCCCTGAATTGGCACGCCGTTGACGCATGTCACGAGGTTGTCAGCGCCGGCGGAGAGCGATATGGAGAACGGCGATGCCCGTCGACCCGACCCCCGGCTACGTCGCGCTGCACCGCACGGGCGAGCTGGCCCGCCGCGCCGGCGCCCTGCGCGAGCGGCTCCGTGCCTGCGACCTGTGCCCCCGCCGCTGCGCCGTCGACCGCACCGCCGGCGAGCTCGGGGACTGCGGGATCGGGGACCGCGCGGTGGTGGCCAGCGCCAGCCCCCACTTCGGCGAGGAGGCCCCGCTGGTGGGCCGCGGCGGCTCGGGCACGATCTTCTTCTCGGGGTGCAACCTGCGCTGCGCGTTCTGCCAGAACGACGACATCTCGGTGCGCGCCGCGGGGCACGCGCTGGACGCCCGCGGGCTGGCCGACGTGATGCTGCGGCTGGCCGAGGTCGGGTGCCACAACGTCAACGCCGTGACCCCGACCCACGTGGTCCCGATGCTCGTCGCAGCCCTCGACGTCGCCGCGGGCGACGGCCTGGAGCTGCCGCTGGTCTACAACACCGGGGGTTTCGACGAGGTCGACGTGCTCGCGGCCCTCGACGGCGTGGTCGACGTGTACATGCCCGACGCCAAGTTCGCCGATCCCGAGCCCGCCCGGCGCTACTGCGCCGCCCCCGACTACCCCGAGGTCAACCGCGCCGCGCTGCGCGAGATGCACCGCCAGGTGGGCGACCTGCAGATCGACGCCGACGGCCTCGCCACCCGCGGCCTGCTGGTCCGCCACCTGGTGATGCCCGACGATCGGGCCGGCACCGCCGAGGTGATGGAGTTCCTGGCCCGGGAGCTGTCCCCCGACACCTACGTCAACCTGATGGACCAGTACCGCCCGTGCCACGACGCCGGCCGGTTCCCCGAGATCGCCCGCCGCCCGACCGCCGACGAGCTGCAGGAGGCCCGCCTCGCGGCGCGGCACGCGGGGATCACGCGGCTGGACGACCGGGCGCAGCGCGGGCTGCTGTGGTCCTGAGCGCCGAAGTCAGGGTAGGTAGATCAGCGCGAACGAGGCGGGCACGTAGCCACCGGCGTTGCCGCCGACGATCAGCGCCGAGCCGTCGTCCAGCACCGCGCCCTGCACCTCGTTGGCCGGCACCGGCAGCGCCAGCTGGTCGGAGAGCGCGAACGTCCGCGACAGCTCGTCGAACACCTCGCAGTCGGACCGCAGACCGGTTCCGTCGTGGCCGCCGCAGACCAGCACGCGCCGCTCCTCGGGCAGCCGCAGCGCCAGGGGCCGGACGCGGGGGTAGGCCATCTCGATCAGCTCGGTGGCGTACTGGTGGGCCGGGTCCACCAGCTCGGCGGTGGCGAGCGGGCTCTGGAGCTCCTCGAGCATCGGCAGCTGCTCGAAGGTCATCTCGTCCTCGGCCCCGCCGATCAGCAGGATCTTGCTCAGGTCGTTGACCTCCACGACCACCGCCGCGTGCCCGCCGCGGGGCTGCTGCAGGGCCTCGTCGTGGCGGGTGTGGGTGTGGCTCGCGACGTAGTACTCGTCGCAGCCGTCGCCCGGATCGAGGTGGCTGTCGACGATGTCGTCCCAGCCGCCGCAGCTGATCACCGTCTCGGTGGGCCCCCACGACACCAGCGCCGCGCCCCAGCGGATCCCGCCGACGGTGAGGTTCTCGGTCTCCTCGCTGCCCGAGTGCACCGTCTCGAGCAGGTTGGTGAACAGCACCTGGTTGCCGGAGCCCTCGGTGGAGCCGCCGACGATCACCACGTGCCCGTCGCCGTTGGGATCGGTGACCGCCACGGCGGGGGCGCGGAAGCGGCCGCTGACCAGCGGCAGGTTGACCTCCGTGTACTCGCCGCTCTCGGGGTCCCAGACGCCGTAGTTGTCCTGGATCCCGTCGAACCACTCCAGGCCGTCCCCGCCGCCCGCCACCAGCACCTGCCCGGACCGCGGGCCGGCCGGGAACACGGCCGTCGAGAACCCCGACCGGGGTGGCCCGCTGCTGACGTCCTCCAGCGCGAAGCCCTGGCGGTCGGTGCGCACCAGACGGCTGATCGGGGCGTACTCGCCGTCGCCCACCTCGCCGCCGATCACGTAGACCTCGTCGCCGATCGCCACCACCGCGTGGCCCATCCGCGGCACGTCGCCACCGGACTCCAGCTCCAGCAGCGCGCCGTGGCGGTGGAACAGGACCCACACCTCGTCGGTGCCCGGCAGCTGCACGGCGGCGCTCTCCCCGACGGCGAGCTCCTCCATCCCGTCGCCGGTGTCCGCCATGCCTCGCACGCGGAACACGACGTCCTCGCCGCGGGGCACCTCCTCGATGCTCAGCAGCGAGTCCAGGTCGAAGTAGTCCCAGCTCTCCTGGTGCTGGCTGCCGTCGGTGTAGAACAGGTCGATCTCGATGGTGTCGAGGTCGTCGAGCAGCGCCTCGTCGCCGGCGATGTTGAGCCGCAGGGTGAACTCGAAGCCCTCCTCCGGCGCGGGGCAGCCTGCGAGCAGCGTGAGCAGGATCGCGAGCGCGGGCGCCGGCCGCATGCCGGGGGACCTCCGTTTCGTCACGTCTGTGCCAGAAGTATGAACGGCCGCGGCGCTGGTGAAAAGGGCACCCGCTGCGCGGTCGGGGTCGCGCGGGCCACGATTTGCCGACCCCCTCGTGACAGGAGATCGCGGTTGCTCGTAGCATGGGGGTCATGCCCGGCGCGAGCTCCCCGATCGACATCGTGCACGCCAGCCGGACCCACGTCGGCCAGCGCCGCGAGGTCAACGAGGACGCCTACGAGGTGGTCCAGGCCGACGGGGGCTGGCTGTTCGTCGTGGCCGACGGGATGGGGGGCCACCAGGCCGGCGACAAGGCCAGCGCGCTGGCGGTCGAGGCGGTGGTCGAGACGTTCCGCGCCCGGCCGCGGATGGACCCCACCAGCCGGCTGGTCGACGCGCTGCGCGAGGCCCACGAGCGGATCCACTCGATGCAGGGCGAGAGCACCGGCCGCGAGCGGATGGGGACCACCGCGGTGACGATGTACCTCCGCGGCGTGCACGCCCACTACGCCTGGGTCGGCGACAGCCGGATCTACCTGGTGCGCGACGGCGAGCTGAGCCAGATCACCCGCGATCACACCGTCAGCGAGGAGCTGCTGCGACACCGCGAGGAGCTGGGTCCGGAGGCGTTCCAGACCCACCCCGACGCCCACATGCTGTCGCGCGCGCTGGGGATGGAGACCCAGTCGGAGCCGGAGTGCGCGCCGGATCCGCTCAGCGTCGAGCCTGGCGACATGTTCCTGCTGTGCAGCGACGGCCTGTACCGGATGATCCCCGAGGAGGACATCCTCGCGGCGGTGCTCGGGGCCGATCCGGACGAGAGCGTCGACAAGCTGATCGAGCTGGCCAACGAGGCCGGCGGGCGCGACAACATCACGGTCCAGCTGATCCAGGTCGGCTCCCGGGAGATGGCCGTCGAGCAGGCCGCCAGGCGGGGCCAGATCGGGTCGCTGACCCAGGAGCTGCTCGCCGTCGCCGACAGCCAGGAGCTGGCCGACGAGGTGGGGATCTCCACCGAGCGCCGGACCGACCAGCTGGCGCCGGTGGGGGAGGCGGCGGCGCCGCCGCCGGAGGCCGGGTCGGACGGGCCGGCCGAGGACGAGGCGGCCGCCTCGCTGGAGCTCGAGCAGGCGGAGCAGGACGCCGGTCCCCCGCCGCCCGTGATGGCCGCGGAGCCCCCCGCGGGCACCCCTCCGCCGCCTGCTGCCGAGCCCGCCCCGGCCCCGATCACCGAGGCTCCGCCGGACCCGACCGCCGGGGCCGCCGCGGCGCCGCCGGGGAAGGCCGCCGGCGCCACCCCCGCGGGCGAGCAGGCCGGGACCTCCCCCGCAGCCAGTCCCGCCAGGGGCGCCGGGCCGGCGCCGGACACGGGCGACGCGCTGCGCAGGCGGACCATGGTGCTGATGATCCTCGTCGGGGTGCTCGTGGTCCTGGTCATGCTGCTGCTCGCCGCCGTGATCGGGATGGCGGCGATGCTGTTCGTGTACACCGGGTGACGATCCCCGGCGGCCGCGCTCTGGTAGAATCCCGACCGTGGTGTTCCGGGGTGGGGCTCCATGCCGAATCGGAGGTGACAAGTGGAACGGACGTGGCTCGCATTGGCGCTGGCGCTGGCCTGGCTGGCCCCCACCGCGGCGGTCGCGGCGGACCTCGACGGGGACGGGTTCGACGGCGACGTGGACGACTGCAACGATCTCGACGCGGACGTCAACCCGGACGCCGACGAGGTCTGCAACGGCGTCGACGACGACTGCGACAGCGACGTCGACGAGGGCTTCGACGCGGACGAGGACGGCTGGAGCACCTGCGCCGGGGACTGCGACGACGCGGACGACACCGTCCACGCCGGCGCCGCCGAGGTCTGCGACGGGGTCGACAACGACTGCGACGGCGAGGCCGACGAGGGCTACGACGCCGACGGGGACGGGGTCTACGCCTGCGACTCGCCCGCGGACTGCAACGACGTCGACGACGGGGTCCACCCCGGCGCCGACGAGGTCTGCAACGGGCGGGACGACAACTGCGACGGCGTCGTCGACGAGGGCTTGACCGACTGCGAGGACAGCGGCGGCAGCGGGGACGACGACGCCGACGGCGACGACGACGCGCTCAAGGGCGGGGGCTGCGACTGCCAGTCCGAGATCGCCCGCGGGGAGTCCGCCCCGCTGCTCGCCGGGCTGCTCGCCGGCCTCGCCGCGCTGTGGCTGCGGCGCCGGTAGGGTCCGTCCGGCAGGCGGCTGGCTACACCAGCTTCTTCGGATCGATCGCGTTGCCGGCCACGTAGACGAACTCGTCCCCGCGGCGGATCACCTCGTCCACCGCCGGGTTGACGCGCACCGCCCCCTCGTCGGGGCTCTCGATCGACAGCAGCGTCGCGTTGTGCCCCCGCTTGAGCGTCACGCACAGCTCGCCGACCGGCTTGCCGATCCACGCCGCGGGCACCGCCATCTTGTAGAACTGGTTGCCGTACTGCGACGTGATCAGCTCGCGGATCGTGCCCAGCAGGCCGCGGTTGCGGGTCGCGGCGCCGAGCACCCGCGCGGTGTGGCGGTCGGCGACGAGCACCTCCTCGACGCCGGCCATCCGCAGGTAGGTCTCGTTGTCGGGGTTGAGCAGCTCCACGACGGTGAACGTGCGGCGGTTGAGCTTCTCGATCACCAGCGCGGTGAGCACCGAGCGGGCGTCGCGGTCCTGGTCGGACAGGCCGGGGACCTTGTCGGGCAGGATGATCGCGGTGGAGATTCGCTCGACCCCGGCGCGCTTGAGGATCTCGACGCGGGTGTGGTCGCCCTTGAGGAAGAACACCCGGTCGGCGCTGGCCCCGGCGGCGGCCAGGTCCGGCTCGTGCTCCAGCAGCGAGACCACCACGATGCCGCTCTGGCGGATCACGGGGTCCTCCTGCAGCTCGGCGAGCAGGCCGGCGCTGCCGCGCTTCCACCCGCAGACCAGGGTGTGCCCGGTGAGGTCCTCGATCTCCATGTTGATCTCCTCGGCCCGGTCCCCCACCACCTGGATCACCATCGCGGTGACGGTACCGGTGAACATCGCGAACACGGTGACGCCGCCGAGCATCAGCAGCAGCTCCACCACGCGCCCGCCCTCGGTCTGGGCCTCGCCGCCGATCGGCTCGCCGGCGATCAGCGACATCACCGCCCACCACAGCGCCTCGTGGAACGAGTCGAACGCCTGGTTCTCGGCCCCCTCGAGGATCGTGATCGCCAGCGCCCCGACCAGCACGAAGGTGATGATCGCGAACACCACGGCGACGTAGCCCTCGAGCCCGCGGCGGAACACCCGGGCGTAGCGGGAGACCCGGCGGTCGAGCATCACCCCGAAGCGGAACAGCCGCAGCAGCCGCAGCAGCCGCAGGATCCGCAGGGCGCGGGTCAGCGGCAGGATCGCCACGATGTCCAGCCAGTAGATGCGGAAGAACCGGCGCTTGGACGGCGCCACCAGGAAGCGGATCGACAGCTCGAGGACGAAGACCGCGATGAACCCGTCGTCCACCCGGCGCAGCAGCTGCTGCAGCGGACCGGGGTCCACGACCGTCTCGGCGATGATCACCCCCACCGAGACCAGGATCAGGACCATCACCGCCATGTCGGTGACGGGGTGGTTGATGAACCGCCGCAGCCGGTGGAACCGCGGGACGGGTTGCATCGTGGTGGTGGCGGGCATCAGCGCGAGTATAGAGAATCACGGCGGCGCCGGGGCAGCGTCGCCGTCGCGGCGGGAGCTCTCACGGGGGCAGGGGCTGGTCGGCGCCGAACGTCACCGCGGTGCCGTCGACGGTCAGGTCGAACCAGCGGAACAGCCCCTTGCCGTCCACCTCGCGGAACAGCGCCTCGCGCCCGTCGCGGGAGTCCACGTCGATCGCCAGGGTCCAGGTCTCGCCGTCGGCGGGGGCGTAGGGGGCGCCCGCACAGTCCCCGCTCTGCGAGACCAGCGTGTAGGTCACCTCGAGCAGCACCGGCGGGCCGCTGCCGGGGTCCAGCGCGGCGCCCAGCGAGGTGGTCTCGCGCTCGCACACCGTGGCCCCGTCGCCGTCCTCGAGGCGGTAGCTCTCGGTGCCGCTCCAGCCGGCACCATGGGGATCGAAGCTGGCCTCCCCGGCCTGGACCACGCGCCCGGCGGGGGCGGCGCCGACCCGCGGATCGGGGCCGTCGCACAGCGGCGCGAGGAAGGCCTGCGAGCGGGCGGTGGCGTCCATCCCGTCGGGGTTGTCGTCGATCACCGGCTGGAGGAAGCCGTGCATCGCCCCGGGGTAGGTCACCAGCTCGGCCTCGGCCCCGGCGCCCTGCAGCGCCTGCAGGAAGTCCTCGGACTGGGGCAGCTCGACCAGCGCGTCGGCCTCGCCGTGCAGCAGCAGCACCGGCCCCGCGGCGCCCGCGACGTGGCGGATCGGCGAGGCGAAGGCGTAGCGCTCGGGCACCTCCTCGGGGGCGCCACCGAGGAACTCCTGCTCCATCGGCGGCACCGAGCCGTGCTGCTCCAGGCGGGTGGTGAAGTCCCACACGCCGTACATCCCGACCAGCGGGTCGACGGCGTCGGAGGTGCCCCGCAGCGGGCCCCACCCGGCGCGGGTGAACAGGTCCTCGTCGCCGAGCAGCGCCGCCATCCCGACCAGCGTCCCCCCCGCCGAGGCCCCCACCGCACCGCACACGCCGCCGATCGGGTGGCCGTCCGGGTTGGCCCGCAGGTAGCGCACGGCGTCGAGCGTGTCGACCACCGAGCCGGGGAACGCGCCCCCCTGCGAGACGATCCGGTAGTCGATGTTGAACGCCGCGATCCCGCCCCGCTGGAGGTGCGAGCAGTAGAGGTCCATCTCCTCCCGCGAGCCGCCCACGAAGCCCCCCCCGTGGGCCACCACGACCACCGGCGGGTCCTCGACGCCGGCGGGCAGGAACAGGTCGCCGGTGAGCTCGATCCCGCCGGCGTCACCGGCGTAGACCACGTCGCGCAGGACCACGCCCTCGGTGGCGTCGTCGTCGCCGGTGGCGTCGTCGTCGTCCACGGTGGGACAGCCGGCGGCGAGCAGCAGCCCGGCGAGCAGCGCGCCGAGGCGGTGGCGCCGGGGACCGGACGGGGAGGGGGCTGGGCGGTGGGTCGGCATCGCGCTGACCCCGATCGTAGCAGACGTCCGGACGGGCGAACGGGCATACTCGGGGCATGCGTGCCTGCGCGACCGCCGGTCTGTGGTTGCTGCTGCTGGGGAGCTCCCTGGCGGTGGGGTGCCCCGCGGGGGACGACGACGGCGGGGACGACGACGGCGGGGACGACGACGCCGCACCGCCGGTGCGGTTCGAGTGCACCGAGCCCGAGCCGCTGGGGCCACCGGTCAACACCGAGTACAGCGAGATGGGGCCGGCGCTGTCGCCCGACGGGCTGCAGCTGTGGTTCTCGTCGGACCGCCCGGGGGGGCTGGGGACGTCGGACCTGTGGGTCGCCACCCGGTCCGCGCCCGGCGAGCCGTGGGGCGAGCCGGTCAACGTCGGTGCGCCGGTCAACGGCCCGGGGGGGCAGAACAACCCGGTGCTGTCCCCGGACGGCGGCCAGCTGGTGTTCGGCGGCAACCGCAACGGCAACTACGACCTGTGGTTCAGCGACCGCAGCGGGGACGCGTGGGGCGAGCCCTACGACCTGGCCCACCTCGACAGCGAGATGCTGGAGAACAAGCCGGCGATCTCGTGGGACGGCGCGTGGCTGTACTTCAAGCGCAGCGACGAGACGCTGGACTCGGACCTGTGGGTCGCGCCGCGCGACGGGGACAGCTGGGGCGAGGCGGTCCCGGTGGACGCGCTCAACGACGACCGCGCCCAGACCGACCCGTCGCCGTCCCCCGACGGGGACGTGCTGTTCTTCGTCCAGGGGACCGACACCGAGGCCCCGTTCGACGTGTACTACGCGGTGCACGACGGCCAGGACTGGAGCTGGAGCGGCCGGCTGGGGGGCGTCAGCGCCGAGGGCGCGCGCGACGAGGGCGTGTGCGTCGGGCCCGACGGGCGCGAGCTCGTGATCGTCTCCGACCGGGACGATCCCGACGACCGCGACCTGTACGGCTTCACCTGCGATCGCATCTGATCCCGCCGTTCCCTACAATGGACGCCCCCCCGGAGGCGCGATGGAGAACCCGGCCCTGCCCCAGATCGTCGAGATCCGCCAGCACGGTGACGTGATCGCGGTGGCGGCGCTGGAGGAGCAGGGCGGGCGGCTGCGGGGCGTCGACGTGGCGGGCCGCTGGACCCGCTTCCCGGCGGCGCGGGTGCTGTGCTTCACCGGCGTGGCGGTCCCCGGTGCCGAGCCCGAGCGGGCGGTCGAGGCCCTCCGGGCGTACGTCGAGGAGCAGGAGCGGCGGCGGGCGGGGATCGACCTGGAGACGCTGTGGGAGCTGGCCCGCGACGAGGCCGCGACCGCGTCGCTGGAGGGCCTGACCGAGCTGCTGTTCCCCGGGGGCGACGGGCGGGACCGGGCCGCGGTGCTGCGGGCGGTGGTGGGCGACGGCCTGCGCTTCCGGGTGCGCGCCGACGACATCGAGGTGCGCAGCGCCGAGCGGGTCGCGGCGCTGCGGCACGAGCGGGACGAGGCGCGCCGCCGCGAGGAGCTCCGCGCCCAGGTGGTGCGCTGGCTCCAGGGCGGGCGTCCCGAGCCGCCGGCCGGCGCGGACCGCTGGATCGAGCACCTGCGCCAGCTGGCGGCCGCCCAGGCCCAGCCGCCGGCGCGGGATCCCGGGGTCGCCCTGCTGCGCGACGCCCGGATGCGGGCCACCCCCGCGGCGGCGTTCCGGGTGCTGCGCCAGCGGGGCGTGTTCGGCGAGCACGAGAACCTGCACCTGATCCGCCACGGGCTGGGCCGGCCGTTCCCGCGTGCGGTGCTGGACGAGGCCCGCGAGCTGGCCGCCGCGCCGCTGGGCGCCGCGCCGCGGCGCGACCTGCGGACCCTGCGGGCGGTGAGCATCGACGACGAGGAGACCACCGAGGTCGACGACGCCCTGACGCTGCAGCGCCGCGAGGACGGAGGCGTCCGGGTCGGCGTGCACCTCGCCGAGCCCGGCGCGCGGATCCCGCCGGGCTCGCGGGTCGACCGCGAGGCCGCCCGGCGCCAGACCACGCTGTACCTGCCCGACGGCAAGCACCTGATGCTGCCCCCCGAGCTCGCCGAGCAGGCCTGCAGCCTGGCCCCCGAGGAGGAGCGCCCGGCGCTGACCGTGTGGCTCGACTACGACGCCGCCGGCCGGGAGACCGGCTTCGAGGTCGAGACGACCCTGATCCGCGTCTCCGAGGCCGTGCCCTACGACGTCGCCGACGCCCGCCTGGAGGCGGGCTCCGACCCGATGCTGGCGAGCCTGGCGCGGCTGGCCGGGGCGCTGCGCCGGAGCCGGATCGATGACGGCGCGCTGGAGACCGCGGTGGTCGAGGTCCACCCGGTGGTCGGGCTGGACGGCGAGGTGATGCTCCAGGAGTTCCACCCCGACACGCCCTCGCGCAAGCTGGTCGCCGAGTGGATGGTGCGCGCCAACCACGCCGCGGCGCGGCTCGCCTGGGAGCGCGGCGTGCCGATGCCGTACCGCTACCAGGAGCTTCGAGCGCCGTTCCCCGCGGGGCTCGACCTCACCGACCGCTACGACGTGTACCGCGCGACGCGCTGCCTGGCCCAGACGCGGATGGACCTGACCCCGCGCCGGCACCACGGGCTGGGGCTCGACGCCTACGTCCAGATCACGTCGCCGCTGCGGCGCTACCTGGACCTGGTCGCCCAGCGGCAGCTGGCCGCCGCCGCGCGCGGGGCGCCGCCGCCGCTGGACGCCGAGGCGCTCGAGGCCGCGATGCGGGCCGCGACCCAGGGGATCAGCCGCGCCCAGATCACCAGCGCCGCGACCCGCGAGTACTGGATGATCCGCTGGCTCGAGGGCCAGCTCGACGAGGAGTTCGACGCGGTGGTGCTCGAGGAGCAGGGGGACCGCGTGCGGATCGAGCTGCTCGACCTCGGGCTGCGGCTGCCGTGGAAGCCGCTGCAGACCCAGCGGGTCGGCGAGCGGATCCGGCTGCGGCTGGTGGACGCCGACGCGCGCGCCGGTCACGTCCGGCTTCACTGGGGGGGCGGCCTGCGCTCGTCCGGGTCGTAGCGGCCGTCGGCGACCGCGGCGGTCGTCGTCGCCACCAGCCGCGCGGTGTCGGTGAACAGCGCGGGCTCCAGGGTCTCCACCGTGTCGGTCGGCTGGTGCAGGTGGGCGTAGGACTCGGTGGTGTGGACGTACAGCGTCGGCACCCCGGCGTCGAAGAACGGCTGGGCGTCGGCCCCGCCGCCGTACCACGTCTCCGCCACGGTGCGCCCCGCCGCGGCGGCGTCCAGCGCGCGGGCCAGCTCCCACAGCGCCGGGTGGGCCTCGCCCCCGCCGAGCTTGATCGCCTCGCCGAGCCCGATGCAGTCGACGTTGATCATCGCCACCGCGTCGTGCAGCGGCAGCGGCGGGGCCGCGACGTAGGCCTCGGAGCCGAGCAGGCCCTGCTCCTCGCCGGCGAACAGCGCGAACACCACGCTGCGCCGCGGGGTGAACCCGCCGCGGACCAGCGCCTCGGCGGTGGCGATCACCGCGGCGACCCCCGAGGCGTTGTCGTTGGCGCCGGGGTAGACCGCGCCGCCCTGGCTGCCGACGTGGTCCAGGTGGGCCCCGAGGATCACGTGCTCCGCGGCGTGCCGGCGATCGCGCCCCGGCAGGACCGCCACGACGTTGGCCGCCTCGGCGGCGGGGTCGTGGTGGGCCTCCACCGCGATCGAGGCCTCGATCCCCAGCGGCAGCGGGTGCGGCGCGCGGTCCTCGTCCAGCCGCGCGCGGGCGCCGGCCAGCGTCGTCCCGGCGCCGGCCAGCAGGACGTCGGCGAGCTCGGTCGAGATCTGCATCGCGGGGAAGCTCGGGGTCGGCTCGCCGGGGCCGTGGGCGACGCTGCCGATCACGGCATCGAGCCAGGCGTCCGGGGTCGAGACGAGCAGCAGCCCGACCGCGCCGTGGTCCATCGCGGCGTGGGCCTTGGGGCGCGGCTTGGGGGCCTCGCCCCAGCCCTCGTCGCCGATCGACCACGGGGGGGCGTCCTTGATCGCCAGCACGATCTTGCCGGTCGCGTCGAGCCCGGCGTAGTCGTCCCAGCCCCGCTCGGGCAGGGACAGCCCGTACCCGGCGAACACCACCGGCGCCGTGACCCGGCCGGCGCCGCTGAAGCCCCGGGCGGCGAAGTCCCGGCCGGGCTGCAGCTCGCGGTCGACGCCGTCCTCGATGGCGAACGACACCGCGCCCAGCCGGTTGGCCTCCAGCGCCACCGGCTGCAGGTAACCGCCGGCGGTGCCCGGCTCGAGCCCCAGCTCGGCGAACCGCGCGGCCATCGCGTCGGCGGCGCGGCGGTAGCCGTCCGCGCCGGCGAGGCGGCCGTCGAGGTCGGGGTCGGCCAGGACCCGCACGGTGTCCAGCAGCCCGTCGGCGTCGATCTGGTCCTCGGCCAGCGCGACGAGCTGCGCGTCGCCGGCGGGGCGGGGGCCGCAGCCCGCGAGCAGGGCCGCGAGCAGCACGATCGACGCCAGGGGCGTGGAGCGGGGTGGTATCCTCGTGGTCGGGAGGAGCGATCCCATGAGCCGCCTGCACCTCGTTTCCCTGCTCGCCGCGCTGTGCCTCGCCGCCGGGTGTCCCGATCCAGACGACGACTTCGGCGAGGACGACGACGCCGCGGACGACGACGCCGCGGACGATGATACCGGGGATGACGACACGTCGGGGGACGACGACACCAGCGGGGACGACGACACGTCGGGGGACG
>CAZOYV010000023.1:19407-20245 GCA_964584075.1 uncultured Rickettsiales bacterium
CCAGCGGGGACGACGACACGTCGGGGGACGACGACACGTCGGGGGACGACGACACCTCGGGGGACGACGACACGTCGGGGGACGACGACACGTCGGGGGACGACGACACCAGCGGGGACGACGACACGTCGGGGGACGACGACACCAGCGGGGACGACGACACCTCGGGGGACGACGACACGTCGGGGGACGACGACACGTCGGGGGACGACGACACCAGCGGGGACGACGACACGTCGGGGGACGACGACACGTCGGGGGACGACGACACGTCGGGGGACGACGACGCCGGTGACGACGACACCGCCGCGGTCGACGCCGACAACGACGGCTTCACGGTGGCCGCCGGGGACTGCGACGACAGCGATCCGCTGACCTACCCGGGCGCCCCGCCCCACTGCGGCAGCACCGACGCCGACTGCGACGGCGTGGCGGACCCGCCGATGCCCGACCTGGACGCCGACGGGTACACCGTCTGTGACGACTGCGACGACGCCGATGGCGCGATCTACCCCGGGGCCCCGGAGCTGTGTGACGGTCTCGACAACGACTGCGACACCGTGATCCCGGCCGACGAGGTGGACGCCGACTCGGACGGGTACCTCGCCTGCGCCGAGTGCGACGACGGCGACGACGCCAACTACCCGGGCAACACCGAGATCTGCGACGGCCAGGACAACGACTGCGACGGCGACGCCGACTGCGCCGACGGGGACGTCGCCGACGGGGACGGCGACGGCAGCTGCGTGTGCGACGACTGCGACGACGCCGACGCGGCCAACCACCCGGGCAACACCGAGATCTGCGACGGCCAGGACAACGACTGCGACGGCGACGC
>CAZOYV010000023.1:20345-48257 GCA_964584075.1 uncultured Rickettsiales bacterium
CGACTGCGCCGACGGGGACGTCGCCGACGGGGACGGCGACAGCAGCTGCGTGTGCGACGACTGCGACGACGCCGACGCCGATCGCTACCCCGGAGCGCCGGAGCTGTGCAACGGCGTCGACGACGACTGCGACGGCGCCGTGCCCGCCGACGAGACCACCGACGGCGACAGCGACGGGTGGGTCGCGTGTGCCGACTGCGACGACGGCGACCCGGCGATCAACCCGGACGCCAGCGAGGTCTGCGACGACGGGCCCGACAACGACTGCGACGGCGACGCCGACTGCGCCGACGCCGACTGCACCGGGTTCCCGACCTGCACCTGCGGGGACGGCGTCTACGACGATCAGGTCGAGGACTGCGACGACGGCAACGCCTGCACCCACGACGGGTGCGATGCCTGCACCCGCGAGGACTCGCTGGCGGTCTCGGAGCTGGAGCTCGTCCCCGACGCGTTCTTCGACCTCGACGACGCCGACGGGGACGGCGATCTGTACACCGGGGCCGACAACTTCCTGGGCTCCAACGCGACGCTGGCGGGCTTCCTCAACACGCAGATCCTGGCGTCGGTCAACGACGCGTCGATCTCGGTGGCGCTGACCTTCACGGGGCTGGACGCGCCGGACGACGACGGCGAGGTGGACATGACGATCCACGAGTTCGTCGATCCCGACTGCCCCAGCAGCCCGGTGTACAACCTGGCCAACCCGCCCCCGTGGCTGGACAGCCCGCCGGCCGAGGTCTACTCCGACGCGGGGCAGTTCCCGGGCTGCGTGCCGGACGTGGTGATCGAGGAGCAGGACGACGCCAGCAACGGGATCTACCCGGCGTCGCTGGCCGACGGCGTGATCCCGCCGCCGGTGCTGTTCCAGCACGCCCCGACGATGGCGGTCGACGGCGGCGACTTCGGGCTGCTGACGCTGAACAACGGGTACATCCAGGGCCAGCTGCTCCACGACGGGACGCACCTCACCGACCTCGTCGACGCCTACCTCGGCGGGATCATGTCCGCCGCGGACCTGTACGCCATCGAGTTCGACGGCCCGGGCGGGCTGTGTCCCACCGTGCTGCACGCCGTGCTGCCCTACGTCGGGCAGCCCGACATGGACCTCGACGGGGCCGGGACCGACGTGGTCAACCCGGACTACATCGACTTCTTCCCCTGCGCGGTGATGCCGGTGGACATCCTCAGCTGCTACGACGACGGCGACCCGTCCCAGGTGATCACCGGCGACGACTGCGCGCTGGACCCCGCGATCGGCGACGGCTACAGCACGACCTTCCGGTTCAGCGCCGTCGAGGTGCACGTCGTCGAGCAGGTCGACAAGGCGACGTACTGCCCGTAGCGGGGTGGGTCAGCCCTCCCCGGGGCCGCGGACGCCGAGGATCCGGTTGGCGGCGAACAGCCCCGTCAGGTAGCTGTCCTCCAGCCCGATCACGTTGTGGTCGCCGATCGTGAACAGGTTGGTCCGCGGCTGGAGCGGACGCCACTCGGCGCCGGACAGCTGGACCGCGGTCTTCCACATCGCGCGGTCGACGATCTCGTACTGCGAGTAGTACTCGGAGAGATCGGGGTCCGGCTCGGCGCAGAACGCGATGTCGACCCCGCCGGCCTGGGGCCACAGGCAGCGGACCGGGTGCTCGGCGCGGGGGAACACGGTCTTGCCCGGGCGGTAGAGCTCGCGGCGCGCGCCGCGGATGTGCAGCGCCCCGTACGGCAGATCGCGGGCGGTGCCCCCCACCGGGAACAGCCCCTCGGCGTTGCGGTTCGGGATCGCGATCACCAGGTTGCGACAGGTCAGCTCGCCGTCGCCGTGCTCAAGCCGGAACGCCTCGCCGCCGTCGATCTCCTCGATGGCCGTCACCTTCTGTTTCACGATACGGTCGCCGAACCCGTCGGTGAGGCGGTCCAGGGCGCCGCGCGGGTCGAAGTAGTAGGTCGTGATCAGGCCGGGGAACAGCACGGCGCAGTAGTAGAACACGTTGACCGTGTTCCAGCGCGCGTAGACCGTGCAGTACAGCAGCGGGTCGCAGTAGGTCTCGTTGAGCTCCTCGATCCCCAGCTCGCGGACCAGATCCGCGGCCGGGCGCGAGGTCAGCTCGGGCAGATCGGGGTCGGCCTCCATCAGCTCCTTCTGGCAGCGGTAGGGGGCCTCCACGCGGAGCCGGTTGAGCGCCCGGCGGGTGCGGATGATCTGGCGGTACAGCCGGGCCAGCCCCACCGCGCGGCCGAGGTTGCGCAGGTCGAAGAGCGTGACGTAGCGCGAGCCGTCGAAGAAGTACTGGTTGCGGATCGGGTTGGTCGCGCCGAGGGTCACGAACCGCTTGATGTGGTGGTAGTCGCTGGTGACGTACGCCGCGCCGAAGTTGGTCCCGTCGGCGGAGGCGTACAGCCGGCCGCCGAGGCGGTCGGTGAGCAGCCGGAAGTCGTGCCCGCGCTGGTGCAGCCGGCGGGCGCAGGCGAGGCCGGAGATCCCGCCGCCGACGATCGCGGTGTCCACGTGTTCCATGGATCAGTCTTCCTTCCCGTCCTGGGGATCGTCCCCCCCCTCGGGAGTGGGGGCCGTTGGCGCGGCGACGACGCGGTCGCGGCCCCCCTCCTTGGCATCGTACAGGGCCGCGTCGGCGCGCTCGAGCAGGGCCCCGAGATCGGGCGTCTCGCGGTCGGCCGCGGCCACGCCGACGCTGATCGTCAGCGCCACCGGGCCCTTCTGGGTCTCCACCGGCTCCGCGGCGATCCGGGCCCGCAGCCGCTCGGCGACGTGGTCGCGGGCGCCGGTGAGGCCGGTGTCGGGGAGCAGCACCGCGAACTCCTCGCCCCCGTAGCGCCCGAGGATGTCCACGTCCCGGACCTCGGCCTGGCAGCGCCGGGCGATCTCGGCGAGCACCTCGTCGCCCACCGCGTGGCCGTGGGTGTCGTTGACCCGCTTGAAGTGGTCCACGTCGATCATCGCCGCGGACAGCGCGTCGCCGTAGCGCTGCCAGCGGGAGAACTCCCGCTCGGCCTGGGCGAAGAACTGGCGGCGGTTGAGCAGCCCCGTCAGCGCGTCGGTCGTCGCCAGCCGGCGGACCTCGCCGAACAGCCGCGCGTTCTCGATCGCGACCCCCGCCTGGCCGGCGAAGGTCAGCGCGATCTCGGCGTCGCTGGCGGTGTAGGCGTCCGGCTCGCGGCGCTCCAGGGTCAGCACCCCGGCGACGCGGTCCATCGAGACCAGCGGCACGCCGAGGAACGAGCGGAACGGCGACGAGATCACCGCCGACTCGCGCGCGTCGCGCAGCCGGTCGCGGATCACCGCCGGCTCGCGCCGATCGACCACCTCGGCCAGCACCGTGTCCGCCTCGAGACCGACACACAGGCCCGGCACCAGGCTCTCCTCGAGGACCTCGCGGGGGGCGACGCGGTGCAGCTGGTCGTCCTGCAGCAGGAACACCGAGGCGCGGTCGTGGGGCACCACCTGGGTCACGGCCGCGAGCAGCCGCTCGAGGACCTCGTCGAGGTCCAGCGTCGACGCCAGCGCCTGGATCATCTCGCGCAGGCTCTCGGCCAGCTGCCGCTTCTGGGTCTCGGCCTCGACCCGGATCTCCAGCTGCGCCGCCCGCGCGGTCTCCAGCGCGATCCCGATGTGGGTCCCCAGCGCCAGCAGGATCTCGGTGTCGTCCTCGGTGAACACGCCGCGGGCCAGCCGGTTGTCCAGGTACAGCGCCCCGACGAGCCGGTCGCGGACCAGCAGCGGCGCGGCGAGGATGCTGCGCAGGTCGTGGGCCACGACGCTCTCCGACCCCAGCAAGGCGCCCTCCCGGGCCCCGCTGACGACCACCGGCTGGCAGCTGGACTGGACCCGCTCCAGCACGGTGGTGCTGAACCCGATCGGGGCGTCGAGGTCCTCCCCCTCGGCGTCGCGGCCGGCGAGAAACGCCAGCGCGCCGTCGTCGTCGTGGTGGAACAGGAACGCCCGCTCGGCGCCCAGGATCCGGACGATCTCGTCCAGCGCGGTGCGGGCCTGGCGGTCGGGGTCGAGCACCGTGGCCGCCGCCGTGCTGACCTGCATCAGCGCGTCGAGCTGGCGCCGCAGCCGCAGCGCCCCGGCGTGGCTCGTCTCGCGCACGCTGCGCGACGGATTGGCCGAGATGGTCAGGCGCGAGGTGTGCCCGATCTCGAACTCGGCGCGGATCCGGCGGGCGCGGTAGACCCAGCCGTGGTCCCCGGCGATGCCCAGCGCGGTGCGGGCCTCGCGGGCGGCCGCGGCGCGGTGGCCTTGCGCGGAGAGCAGCAACGCGCGCTGCCGGGCGCACTCGTACAGCACCCACGGGCTGTCGACGCGGCGCGCGGTGCGCTCGGCGCGGTGCAGCATCCGCTCCGCCCGCTCGTCCTCGCCGCGCAGCCGCAGCAAGGCGGCCTCGCCGGCCTCGGCGTGGGCCCGCAGCGACGGGATCAGCGCGGCGCGGTGCAGCTCGCGGACGGCGTGCTCGAGCCGCCGCAGGGCCGCCTCCCGGGTGTCGGCCCCGGCACGCATCGCCTGCTCCAGGCGGGCATAGGCCTGGAACACGTAGAAGCTGCGACAGTGGAACTGGGTCGACAGCGGGGTCATGCCCAGGGCGCGGTGCTCCTCGATCGCGCGGTCGACCAGCGGCCCGCAGTCGCCGAGCTCGAGCTGGAACAGGATCCGGTACGACAGCAGCTCGGCCCACAGGTAGCGCTCGGAGCGGGGGGCCGCCTCGACGAAGTCGCGGGTGCGATCCTGCAGGTCGGCGCCGTCGTTGGTGCGTCCCAGCGCCACCAGGATCGGGCCGCCCCACGGGTTGCCCTGCTTGCGGCGGACCCCGCCGCTGGTGAACGTCAGCCGCGGCACCTGGCGCTCGACCCAGGTCAGCGCCTCGCGGAAGTAGCCCCGCAGCACCAGGTTGAAGACGTGGTCCCCGGAGCCGTCGACGTAGTGCATCGAGTCGAGCCACTTGCCGTGCTCGTCGAGGGCGGCGGCCATCCGCTGCTCGGCGAGCACCGACTCCCCGGAGAGGTGCGCGACGAACCCCGCGTACAGCCGGCAGCGGGCCAGCACCAGGCGGTCGCCGAGCTGCTCGGCGACCCGCTCGGCGCGGTCGGAGTACCAGCCGGCGGCGCGCCGCAGCCCGGCGGCGGCGAACCCCACCGCGAGCTGGCTGTAGACCGTCACGAGCTCGGGGGACGGGCCGATCCGGGTCGCGTGCCAGTAGGCCCGCGCCACCAGCTGGGCCATCAGCACCAGGCGGCTGTCGAAGTAGCCCTGGATCGCGCCGTACTCGCACAGCTGGACGTACAGCTCGTGCCGTTCGCGCTCCTGCCCTCGGGCGGGGCTCCCGCCGCCCAGCCGGTCGCCGATCAGGCCGCGCAGCCACAGCACGCCGGTGGTCAGGAGCTGCCACGGGCGCCAGCGCGGGAACGGCAGGTGGAGCTCCTCGAACCCGGCGCGCACGCTGCGCCACGCGTCGCCCATGTGGAAGTTGGCCACGTGGGTGTGGGCCAGCTTGGCCTGGAGCCGAGCCCGCCGCAGCGGCTCGGTGGTGGCCTCGAGGGCCTGCTCGAAGTGGTGGATCGCCTCGGCGAGGCGCCCGGTGCGGGCCGCGACCTCGGCGAACCGCTCGAGGAAGTCCGGCGGCAGCGCGATCCCCCCGCGGTCGGCGCAGGTCTGGGCCAGCGCGAGGAAGCCGTAGGCCTCCTCGTGGGCGTAGCCGTCGCGGGCGCAGTCGGCCGCGGCGAGGTTGGCCGACACCACCCGCTCGGGATCGTCGTCCACGTCGCCGAGGTTGAAGTGCCGGGCGACCGCGTAGAGGTGGTCGGTCCCCTCGCCGCCGCGGGCGTCGAGGACCTCGGCGATGCGCTGGTGCAGGGCCCGCTCCCGGTCGGGGTCCAGCTCCTCGAGCAGCGCCTCGCGGATGTCGTTGTGGACGAACCGGTAGTGGCCGCCCTCCTCCCGCTCGACGACCCGCAGGCGCAGGCCCTCGCCGACGGCGAGGTGCCACTCGTGGGGGTCCGCCTCGCAGACGTCGGGGAGCAGGTGTGCGTCGAAGCGGGTCCCGATCACGGCCGCGGCGGCGAGGATCCGCCGCGTGGCCTCGGTCAGGCGCTCGACGCGGCGGACCACGAGCGCGCGCAGGCCGGTGGGGAGATCCAGGTCCTCCAGCCCGCTCTCGTCCAGCAGCCACGTGCCCCACGAGGGCCGCAGCAGGCCCGCCTCGAGGGTCGCGCGGACCAGCTCCACCGCGGCCATCGGGCTCCCGGCACAGCGCGAGGCCAGCCGCGGACCGAAGTCCAGCGGGGCCTCGATGTCCCCGAGCAGGGCGGCGATCAGCCGGGCGGTCGCGTCGTCCTCGAGGGGCGGGAGCTCGACGCGGTGGGACAGGCCGGTCCCCATCTCGTCGAAGAACGCGATGGCGTGCTCTGCGCCCGGATCGTCGTCGCGCACCGCGGCGACCACCAGCACGGGCGCCTCGCGCATCAGCGCGGCCATCCGGTGCAGCACCTGCTCGCTGCCGTCGTCCAGGCGCTGGGCGTCGTCGAGCAGCAGCAGGGCGCCGCCTGTCCCCCGGGCGAAGCGCACCAGGAAGTGCGCCGCGGCGTCGAAGAACTGGTCGCGGACCTCCTGCAGGCCCGGCTCCTCGGGGGCGTCGCCCAGCCGCCGGCCCAGCTCCGGGGAGAACCGCCGCAGCAGCGGCGCGGCGTCCCCCGCGGCCTCGCGCAGGCGGGCGTCCAGCGCGGGCTGGTCCTCGGGCTCGGTCCGCCGCAGAACGTCCTCGACGGCCTCGCGCAGCGCCGCGAACGGCATCGCGTCCTCGCTGGCCGAGCCGGTCATCACCGCGGCGCCGCTGGTGCCGACCCGCAGCGCCAGCTCGTGCAGCACGCGGGACTTGCCGTGGCCCGGTGCACCGCGCAGCACCACGAACGACCCGCGGCCGGCGCGGGCCCGGTCCCAGTAGTAGCGCAGCTGATCGAGGACCGGCCCGCGCCCCACCAGCGCGGGCTCGATGAAGGTCTTGGCCGGGCGATCGTGGACGCCCAGCGGCGGCGCCTGGTCCTCGGCCAGGGCGGCGCCGATCACCTCGAGCCGGTCGAGATCCCCCACCAGCCCGTCGCGGCTCTGGTAGCGATCGTCGGGGTCCTTGGCCAGGAGCTTGCCCAGGACCGCGGCGAGGGCCGGCGTGACGGAGGGGTTGCGGTCCCGCGGATCGGGGACCGGCTGGACCGCGTGGAGCCGGATCAGCTCCCCGGCGTCCTGGGCCTCGAACGGGGGCGTCCCGGTCGCGCACTCGTACAGCAGCGCGCCGAGGGCGTACCAGTCGGTGCGGCCGTCCAGCGGCCGCTTGATCATCCCGGTCTGCTCCGGCGCGGCGTACAGCAGCGTCCCGACCACCTCGTCGCCGGCGCGCTCGAGCCCGAGGCGCACGGCGAAGCCGAAGTCGATCAACCGCGCGCTGCCGGCCTCGTCGATCAGGACGTTGTCCGGCTTGACGTCACAGTGCACGGTGCCCGAGCGGTGCACCTCGGCGAGGGCGCCGGCGAGGCGCTTGCCGATCGCGACCACCGCGGGCTGGGGTAGCGGACCCTCCTCGAGCAGCTGCCCGAGGGTCTGGCCGCGGACCAGCTCCTGCACGATGTAGGGGCGGCCGTCGGCATCCCCGAGCTCGAGGATCGCCGGCAGGCCGGGGTGTCGCAGGCAGGCCAGGATCGCCCCCTCGCGGCGGAACCGCAGGGCGGCGTCTCCCGCGAGGTCCGCGACCCCCGAGCGCTGGATCTTGACGGCGAAGGACCGCTCCCCGCGGCGCGCGCGGTAGACCACCGAGTGGGCCCCGCGCCCGATCTCCTCCTCGATCTCCAGCCCGGGGATCCGCGGAGCCCCGGGCGGGGGCCCCGCCCCCCCGCGGCCGGGGCGTCCCTCCGCCCGATCCGGTGGTTGCACCGGCATGCCAGAACAGTAGCAAGGATCGAGGGTTCTGGCGCGGTCTCAGTAGGGGATCAGCAGCCACAAGGCCACGGATCGGTAGGGGCCCTGCCAGCCATCGGCCGGCTCCGCGGCGTTGTCCTCCGTGGCGTACAGCAGGCCCATCAGGTACCAGGCCCCGGAGCCGTCGGCCGACGGGGGGTAGACGTAGTCGCCGAACGCGTCGAGGACGCCCTCGTCGGCGAGGCCGAGCCAGATCCCCTCGACGGGCCCCAGCGCCAGGTCGGGGCGGGCGTCGGCCACCGCGGGCGCGGTGTCGTCGCAGTAGCTGGCGAAGCTGCCGTCCCCGACCCCGGTCGGATCGTCCCCGAGGAACGTCGGATCGTCGCCCGCGCGCTCGCAGGACACGAACCCCAGCGGGCTCCAGTTGGTGATCACGTCCTCGGGGCCGTCGTGGTAAGGCTTGCCGTACTCGGGCCCGCAGTCCGTGGTGCCCGGGTCCCAGGCCTGGGTGAACACCACGCTGCGGTCGAGGCCGTCCCAGAACGGGCCTCCCTGATCGGGGACCGCGGCGGCGTCCCCGGCCAGGCCGATCGGGTAGGTGCAGATCAGCGCCCGCTGCTCGTCGAGCACGTCGACGGTGAGCAGCGCCTCGGCGCTGGCCCCGTCCACGTCGAGGGCGAACTCGTAGCGCAGGTACGGGATGTCGACGCTGTCGTCGTCGCCGCTGTCGTCGTCCGCCGCCGTCGTGTCGTCGTCGTCGTCGTCCGCCGGGCAGCCCCCGCCGACCACCGCCAGCGACAGCCACGCGGCGCCCGCGGCGCTTGACAACCATCGCCGGATGCCACCCAAAATGGCGGCCCCGTCAACCCCGAGCGCCGGCCACAGAGGGCCGGTGGAACCGTGTCCGGGAGAGCCCATGTCTGCAGTGTACCCGTTCCGCGGCCTGCGGCCGCCCCCCGAGCTGGCCGCCAGCGTCGCGTCCCCGCCCTACGACGTCCTCGACTCGGAGGAGGCGCGCGCGATGGCCGGCGACAACGCGCGGAGCTTCCTGCACGTGATCAAGCCCGAGATCGACCTCGACCCGTCGATCTCGCAGTACGACGACCGCGTGTACGCCCGGGGCGTGGCCAACCTGCGGCGCTTCGTCGACGAGGGCACGCTGGTCCAGGACGACGCGCCGTGCCTGTACGCCTACGCCCAGCGGATGGGCGAGCACCGCCAGGTGGGGCTGATGGCGTGCGCCTCGGTGGACGAGTACGAACGCGGCCTGATCAAGAAGCACGAGTTCACCCGCCCCGACAAGGAGCGCGACCGCACGCGGCACATCCTCGAGGCGCGGGCGCAGAACGGGCCGGTGTTCCTCGCCTACCGCCCCAGCGACGCCACGCGCGCCGCGATGGAGGCCTGCTGTGCCGGGGAGCCGGACGTCGACTTCACCGCGCCGGACGGGATCCAGCACACGCTGTGGGTCGTCTCCGACGACGCGCGGATCCGGCAGGTCGTCGAGGCCTTCGGCCCGATCCCGGCGCTGTACATCGCCGACGGGCACCACCGCAGCGCCTGCGCGCTGAACGTGCGCAACGCCCTGCGCGAGCAGAACCCGGATCACACCGGCGACGAGGAGTACAACCGCTTCCTGTCCGTCATCTTCCCTGCGGACGAGCTGCAGATCCTGGCGTACAACCGGGTGGTCGTGGACCTGGCGGGGATGACCCCCGAGGCGTTCCTCGAGCGCGTCTCGGCGCGGTTCGAGATCGCGCAGACCGATCAGCCCGTGCCGGACCGCCCCCGCTGCTACGCCTGCTACCTGCAGGGGCGCTGGCACCGCCTCACCGCGCGCGCCGGGAGCTTCGACGCCAGCGACCCGGTGGCCAGCCTCGACGCGGCGATCCTCCAGGACAACCTGCTCGCGCCGCTGCTCGGGATCGACGACCCGCGGACCAGCGAGCGGATCGAGTTCGTCGGCGGGATCCGCGGGACCGCCGAGCTGGAGCGGAGGGTCGACGGCGGGCGGTACCAGGTGGCGTTCTCGCTGCACCCGACGACCATCGATCAGCTGTTCGGCGTCGCCGACGCCGGGATGGTGATGCCCCCCAAGTCCACGTGGTTCGAGCCCAAGCTGCGCAGCGGCATGGTGATCCACCTCCTGTAACACGAAACCGGAACGGAGGCCCCCGTGACCCCACTCGACTTCGAAGGCGTCCAGCGCCTGATCGACGAGCGCCAGGCGCGGTTCGTCGACCTCAAGCTGGCCGATCTGGAAGGGCAGCTGCGCCACGTCACGATCCCGGTGGAGCAGTTCACCCGCGCGCTGATCGACAAGGGCATCGGCTTCGACGGCTCGTCCTACGGCCTCCGCAAGGTCGAGAACAGCGACATGGTGATGGTCCCCGACCTGGCCACCGCCCACGTCGACCCGTTCCGCGGCGAGCCGACGGTGAGCCTGTTCTGCTCGATCCGGCTGGCCGAGCCGGGGCTCCCCCCCGCGGAGCAGGACGCCCGGGCGATCCTGGAGCGGGCGCGGGCCCGCCTGCGGGAGCTGGACATCGCCGACGAGATCCGCTTCGCGCCCGAGTACGAGTTCTACCTGTTCCGCGACGTCGACTCGGCGGTGCGGCCCTCGGAGAGCTACTTCCGGGTCGCCACCGAGGAGGCGCTGGGCTACAACACCTACCACCTGATCAACCCGCTGGACCGCTACGCCGACTTCCGCGACCGCGCGGTGCGGCTGCTGCTCGACATGGGCATGCCGGTCAAGTACCACCACCACGAGACCGGCGGCCACGGCCAGCAGGAGATCGAGTTCCACCCCGAGTACGCGGCCCCGGCCGCCGATCACGCGCTGCTGGTGAAGTACCTGCTCCACAACCTCGCGGAGCAGGAGGGCCTGCGCCTGACGTTCATGCCCAAGCCCCTGTTCGAGGAGCCGGGCAACGGCTGGCACACCCACCAGATGCTGCTGCGCGAGGGCAAGAACCTGTTCCACGATCCGGCCGGCTACGGCGGCCTCAGCGAGCTGGCGCTGGCCTACGTCTGCGGCCTGCTCAAGCACGCCCCGGCGCTGGCGGCGCTGACCAACGCCTCGACCAACTCCTACAAGCGGCTCAACTCCGGCTACGAGGCGCCGGTGGCGATCACCTTCGGCGAGGCCGACCGCACCGCCGCGGTGCGGATCCCCAAGTGGGCCCAGGGCGCCGACGCGCGCATCGAGTACCGCCCCTCGGACCTGACCGGCAACCCGTACCTGATCCTCGCCGGGATGCTGATGGCCGGCCTCGACGGCGTCGAGCGCAACCTCGACCCCGTCGCCGAGGGCTTCGGCCCCGCCGAGTCCCTCGACCCCGAGCGGGTCCACAAGCTCCCCCGCACCTTCGAGGACGCCCTCGACGAGCTCGAGGCCGACCACGCCTTCCTGTGCAAGGGCGGCGTGTTCCCCGAGTCCGTGATCGCGCAGTGGCTCGAGCTCAAGCGCGAGGAGTGCGCCTCGGTCTCGATCCGCCCGCACCCGATCGAGTACGTCCTGTACTTCGACTAGCCGGCCGCCCCCTCCGATGGCCGATTCCGCTCGATCGGTCGGACGGCCGCTCCGATGGCCGATTCCGCTCGATCGGTCGGACGGCCGCTCCGGTGCACTTTCTGCAGAGAGGTCACCTCGGGCTCGCGTATGGTGAGACGAGGAGACCACCGAGATGCTGCGCTGGTCGTCGATCCTGGTCGCGTTCGTCCTGGACGCTGCACTGATCCTGGGCTGCCCGACCTTCCACGACTCGATCGGCGACGACGACCCCACGCCTCCGGACGACGACGCGGGGGACGACGACACGGGGGACGACGACACGGCGGACGACGACACGGGAGACGATGATCTGGGGGATGACGACACGGGAGACGACGACGGGACCCCCGAGTACGTCGAGCTCGCCGTGGGCTACGAGCACACTTGTGGTCTCCGATGGGACGGGACAGCGGTCTGCTGGGGCGCGAACGACGTGGGGCAGGCGAGCGCGCCTCCGGGATCCTTCGTGCAGATCGATGCGGGGCGCAACGGTACGTGTGGCGTGACCCCGGCGGGAACGCTGGACTGCTGGGGGACGCTGGATCCAGCTCCGGCGGGGAACAGCTGGACGCAGGTCTCCGCGGGGGCGGCCCACGCCTGTGCGCTGGACTCCACCGGGGCGGTGGAGTGCTGGGGGAACAACGCAGAGGGTCAGGTGGAGGCGCCCGCCAGCCTCTTCGTCGAGGTCACCGCAGGAGGCTGGCACTCCTGCGGGAGGACGCCCTCCAACGAGATCGAATGCTGGGGGGACGCCACGCACGGCCAGTCGATCTATCCGGGCACGTTCATCCGGGTCAGCGCCGGGTGGCAGCACACCTGTGGTGTGAACACGGACGGGGACATCGAGTGCTGGGGAGAGAACGTCGACGAGCAGTGCGATGTGCCGTGGACGGCAGTGGTCTTCGCCGACGTCGAGGCGGGGGGTGCCCACTCCTGTGGGCTCGGATACTCGGGTGTGGCCTCCTGCTGGGGAAGCACCAGCCATGGACAGACCGAGGATCCCGTGGAGACGGTCGCGCGGATCGGGGTCGGCAACAGCCACACGTGTGCCCTGACCGAGGAGGGGGAGATCGAGTGCTGGGGGGACGACGGCAACGGCCAGTCCGCACCCCAGGGGCGGGCCTACACCCAGGTTCGCGCGGGGCGTGTCCACGTCTGCGGGCTGACCCCATCGGGGACCGTCGAGTGCTGGGGCGAGCAGAACCAGGGCCAGACCAAACCACCCACCGGGGCCTTCGTCCAGCTCACCGCGGGCTGGTATCACAACTGTGCCCTGGACGCGGGCGGTGCCGCGGTGTGCTGGGGGCAAGGCTGGGAACAAGTCGTCGCACCGGCCGAGGTCTTCACCCAGATCAGCGCCGGGGGATCGCACACCTGTGGGCTGACCCCCGGCGGCACCGTCGTGTGCTGGGGCGACGACGCCGACGGCCAGTCCCAGCCGGTCCCCGGCAGCTACACCTGGGTTTCCGCCGGTCGATACCACTCGTGCGGCGTGACCCAGGACTCCGCGGTGGTGTGCTGGGGGAGCGACGCATCCGGCCAGTCCAGCCCGCCCGACGGGACGTTCGTCACCGTGAGTGCGGGCTGGTACCACACCTGTGGCCTGACCACCTCCGGGGCCGTCGTGTGCTGGGGCGATGACGAGTACGGACAGACGCAGCCGCCTGCAGGGTCGTTCCTCGAGGTCGACGTCGGGTCGGGCCACCACTCGTGTGCCACGACCACCAGCGGGACGGTGGCGTGCTGGGGCCTGGACGACGTCGCCCAGGGCACGCCGCCGCCGCTGGACTACAGCGCCGTCACCGTGGGTCGCTACTTCACCTGCGGGCTGACCACGGCCGGAACCGCGGAGTGCTGGGGCAGCCTGGTACACCATTGACGGATCGCTGACGCGGAGGGGATTGCAGCGCCGGGGGCAGGTCTCCGCACGATCGCGGCGCGGACGCGCTAGGCTCGCGGCTCCAGGAGATGGAGAGGAGCGAGGCAGGATGCCGATCTACGAGTTCGAGGGGCGCAGGCCGCGGATCGCGGCGAGCGCCTACGTGGCACCGTCGGCGCAGGTGATCGGGGACGTGCGGATCGGGGCGGGCTGCTACATCGGCCACGGGGCGATCCTGCGGGGCGATTACGGGACGATCGAGGTCGGGGCCGGGACCGCGATCGAGGAGGGGGTGATCGTCCACGCCCGACCAGGGGACCGGACCGTGTTCGGGACCGAGGTCACGGTGGGCCACGGGGCGATGATCCACAACGCGAGGATCGACGATCGGGCCGTGGTCGGGATGCGGGCCACGGTCAGCGACTACGCCAAGGTCGGGGCGTGGGCGATCCTCGGCGAGATGACCCTGGTGCGCAACAGCCAGCAGATCCCGGCCGGCAAGGTGGCGGTCGGGGTGCCGGCCCGGGTCGTCGGGGACGTGAACGACAAGCACAGGGCGATGTGGACGTACGGCAAGGAGCTGTACCAGGACCTGGCCCGCCGCTACCCCGACGGCTTGCACGAGATCTCGGCCGCGGAGGCCGAGGTCGCCGACGACGAGGCAGAGGACGGAACGTCCCTGCAGCGGAGGACTCCCGTGCGCGTCACCATCGTGTATGACAACACCGTCTGCGACGCCCGGCTGCAGGCCGATCACGGCTTCGCGGCCCTGGTGGAGGCCCACGGCCAGCGGACCCTGTTCGACACCGGCGCGGACGGGGAGATCCTGCTGCACAACCTGCAGCTCCTGGGCATCGCCCCCGACTCGTTCGACCGCGTCGTGATCTCCCACCCCCACTGGGACCACATCGGCGGCCTGCCGGCGATCCTGGCCCACCGCCAGGTGCCGGTGTGCCTCCCGGCCTCGGCCGAGGTGCCGCCGGAGGTGGAGGACCCGCGTCCGGTCGAAGGCCCAGGGCGGCTCGACGCGGGCCACTTCAGCACCGGCCCGATACCGGCCGACGACTACCCGCTCGACGAGCACTCGCTGGTGGTCGACCGGCCGGGGGGCACCGTCGTGATCGTCGGCTGTGCGCACCCCGGGGTCCCGCGGATCCTCCAGGCCGCGGCCGCGTTCGGTGCGCCCCACGCGCTGATCGGCGGCCTCCACGGGTTCCGCGAGGTCGACGCACTGGCGTCGCTGTCGCGGGTCTGTCCGGCCCACTGCACCAAGTATCCGCGGGAGATCGAGGCCGCCTGGCCCGACCGGGTCGAGCCCGCCGGCGCCGGCCGGATCCTCGAGCTGTGAAGCTGCGATAGACTGCACCGCTCGACGGGGAGGTGCCGATGGGCGGACGACCCGAGACCCACGGGCTCCACGAGGTCGGCGAGGGCTGCTACGCCTACCTGCAGCCCGACGGCCGCTGGGGCTGGAACAACGCCGGGTTGATCACCGGCGGCGGTCGATCGCTGGTGGTGGACACGCTGTACGATCCGCCCAAGACCCGGCGGATGCTGGACGCGATGGCCGCCGCCACGGACGCCGCGCGCGAGGTCGACGCGCTGGTCTACACCCACGCCAACGGGGATCACTGCTACGGCGGCCAGGCGCTGGCGCGGAGCACGATCCTCGCCACCGAGGCCTGCGCCGAGGAGATGCCGCTGCTGCCGCCGAGCGCGCTGGCGCGCAACGTGAAGATGGCGCGGGTGCTGTCGCGGCTGCCGTGGCCGCTGGCCCGCCTGCCGATGGGCCCGGGCGGCCCGGCGGTGGGGGACTTCGGCGCGTTCCTGCTGCACTGCTTCGGGGCGTTCGAGTTCGACGGCGTCGAGCTGGTGCTGCCCGACCAGGTCTTCACCGGCGAGATGGACTGGGCCGTCGGTGACCGCACGGTGCGGCTGATCGAGGTCGGGCCGGCGCACACCCGCGGGGACCTGCTGGTCGTGGTCGAGGACGCCGGCGTGGTGTTCGCCGGCGACATCCTGTTCCACGAGGTCCACCCCATCCTGTGGGCGGGTCCGGTGGGGAACTGGATCGCGGCGTGTGACCGGATCCTGGAGATGGACGTGGAGGCCATCGTGCCGGGGCACGGCCCGGTCGTCGGGAACGAGTCCGTCCGTAGCATGAAACAATATCTATGCTACATTCGCGACGAGGCGCGTACGCGCTTCGATGCCGGTCTCCCGGCCGACGAGGCGGCGCGCGACATCGCGCTGGCCGACTACGACTCGTGGGGCGACGCCGAGCGGATCGTGATCAACGTCGACACGCTGTACCGCGAGTTCGCGGGCGAGACCCGCCGCCCGGACCCCAAGCTGCTGATGATGCGCACCGCGAAGCTGTGGGCGGAGCGGCGGCGATGAGCGCCACACTGCGCTGGCTGCCGCTGCTGGCGCTGGCGCTGCTGGGCGGTGCGTGGCAATGTGCGACAGGCTAGCAGGGGTCGATGATCGCCGACAGCCGGTAGAAGTGCAGGCGGCCATCGTCGGGGTCGTAGAACCCCCAGCTCAGCAGCGCGTGGGGGTAGCCCCGGTCGGGCAGCATCGTGCCCTCGGACTCCAGGTGGTGGCGATGGCCGCCGTCGGAGTCCCACAGCGCCACGTCGTGCCACTCCAGGGAGCCGCCGTCGGGACAGACCCCGATCGGCTCGACCCAGTCGAGATCGCCACTCGCCGTGTGGAGCACCGCGTAGATCGAGTCGAAGTCGACGCACCCGCCGGGGTCCGCGACGTAGAAGTGGTACACGTTTCCGTACACGTAGTAGGTGTTGCCGAGGTGGACGTCGAGGCGGTCCCAGACCAGCTGGACCTCCCCGGTGGCGCTGTCGTACAGCTCCACGTGGTCGAAGCCGTCGAGGTGTAGCTCGGGCGGCGGCGGGTAGCTCGGCAGCTGGAAGAACTGGGCCGAGGCCTGGGTGGCCAGGCCGGTGAGCAGCGTCAGCGCGAGGCAGCACAGGAGCGTTCGCATCGGAGTCCCCTTCGTGTGGTGTCCCGAAGGACCGTTGTGGTTCGTCGTTCGGGGGTACACCGGAGGGGAGGGCTGTCTTACATCAGCCGTCGCGGAGCAGCGCGTCGCGCAGGACCTGGGCCGGGTGCAGGGCCGTGCGCTCGGTGCCGTCGTGGATCTGGTGGCGGCAGGAGGTGCCCGGCGCGACGACCACGGTGCCGTCGTCCGCCTCGCGCACCGCGGGGAACAGCACCAGCTCGCCCACCGCCATCGAGACGTCGTAGTGGTGGTAGCCGAACGACCCGGCCATCCCGCAGCAGCCGGACGGGATCTCCTCGACCTCGGCGCCGGGGATCAGCTGCAGCGCCTGGTGGGTCGCGCCGGTGCCGGAGAGGGTCTTCTGGTGGCAGTGGCCGTGTAGCAGGAAACGCGTCGGCGCGTCGTCGCGGAAGCGCAGCCCGTCCAGCCGGCCGGCCTCGCGCTCGCGGGCCACGAACTCGTCGAACTGCAGCGCGTGCTCGCCCACCAGCCGCGCCTGGGCCCGCTGCTCGTCCCCGTCCATCAGGTCCGGGGCCTCGTCGCGGAAGCCGAGGATCGCCGAAGGCTCGAGGCCGACGATCGGCAGGCCGCGCGCGGCGTACGGGTGCAGGGCCGCCACGGAGCGCTGGAACACCTGCTTGGCCTTGCGCACCAGCCCCTTGCTCAGGTGGGTGCGGCCCGAGTCGAGGCCGTCCTCGACGATCAGCCGGTAGCCGGCGGCCTCGAGGAACTCCACCGCGGCGACGCCCACCGCGGGCTCGGTGTAGTTGGTGAACTCGTCGACGAACAGCACCACCTCGCCGCGGTCCCCGGCACCCTGCGCGCCGCCGCGGCGGCGCCACCAGCGCTGGAACGTCTCGGCGGCGAACGCCGGCACCTCGCGGCGCGCGTCGACGCCCAGGACCTTCTTGGCCAGCCCGGTGTTGCCGAGCCACGAGGCCAGGCCCGGCGTGAAGCGGGCCATCGCCGCGAACCGCCCGAACTGCCCCAGCACCAGCGCCGACAGCGGGGTGCCGTGCTGGTCGTGGTGGTGCTGCAGGAACTCGGCCTTCATCCGCGCCACGTCGACGCTCGAGGGGCACTCCGTTGCGCACCCCTTGCAGGACAGGCACAGCTCCATCGCCTCGTACAGCTGCTCGCTGCCCAGCCCGGCCTCGGGGTCTCCGCCGGACAGCACCTGGCGCAGGATGTTGGCCCGGCCCCGGGTGGAGTGCAGCTCCTCGCGGGTCGCCATGTACGACGGGCACATCGTGCCGCGGCCCGCGCTCTTGCGGCACGCCCCCGCGCCGTTGCACTTCTCGGCGGAGCGCAGCAGGCCCTGGTCGGCGCTCCAGTCCAGGTGGGTCGCGATCTCGGGGACCCGGAACGCCGGCGTGGTGCGCAGGTCCTGGTCGATCGGGGGCACGTCGACGACCTTGCCGGGGTTGAGGATCCCGTCGGGGTCGAAGGCCCGCTTGACCCGCCGCAGCAGGGCGTAGATCTCGCTGCCGAGGTAGCGCTCGAGGAACGACCCGCGCAGCCGGCCGACCCCGTGCTCGCCGGCCAGCGAGGCGTGGAACTCGGCGGCCAGCTCGGCGACCTCGGCCGCCATCCCGCGGAACACCTCCAGATCGCGCTCGTCGCGCAGGCTCAGCGCCGGACGCACGTGCAGCTCGCCCACCGAGGCGTGGCCGTAGTACACGGCCTCCTTGCCCCAGCGCTGCATCAGCGCCTCCATCCGCCGCACGTACTCGGGCAGGTCCGCTGGCGCCACCGCCACGTCCTCGATCACGGTCAGCGGCTTGCGGTCGCCCTTCACCCCGGTCAGCAGGCCCAGCCCGGCCTTGCGCACGGCCCACACCTGGGGCACCTTCGCCGACTCGATCACGGGGAACGCGTAGCCCATCCCGGCGTCGCGGTAGGCCGCGATCAGCCCCTCGGCGCGCTGCCGCAGGCGGTCCGCGTCGTCGTCGTAGAACTCCACCGCCAGCACCGACCCCGGATCGCCCTCGACCCACCAGCGGTTGCGCGCCGCCTCGCGGTTGGCCTTGCTCAGCTCGAGCACCTTGCCGTCGAACAGCTCCACCGCCGAGGGGGCGTGCTGCAGCGCCATCACCGTGCCGCGCGTGCCCTCGTCGAGGGTCTCGAAGTGGGCGGCGACCAGCAGGTTGCCCCGGGGCCGGGGGATCAGCCGGAGCTTGGCCTCGGTGACCAGCGCCAGCGTGCCCTCGCTGCCGCACAGCAGCGGCACCAGCGACCACGGCGGGCCGTCCTCGGCCACCGGGGCGCGGCGGGCCAGCAGGTCCAGCGCGTAGCCGTTGTTGCGGCGGATGATCTCGGGCTTGGGGTAGCGCTCGGCGATCACCTCCCGGTGCCCGTCGACGATCTCGAGCAGCTCGCGGTACACCGTCCCGAGCCGGTCGTCGCGCCGCCGCAGCACCGACAGCTCGTCTTCGTCCACGTCCCCGAAGCGGGCCACGCTGCCGTCGGCGAGCACGGCCTCGAGCTCGATCACGTTGTCGCGGGTCGTCCCGGTCACGATCGAGTGCGAGCCGGCGGCGTTGTTGCCGATCATCCCGCCGATCATGCAGCGGTTGGAGGTCGAGGTCTCCGGCCCGAACATCAGCCCGTGGGGCTTCAGCGCGTCGTTGAGGTCGTCGAGGATCACCCCCGGCTGGACCCGCACCCAGCGCTCGTCGGGGTCCACCTCGAGGATCGCCGTCATGTGCCGCGAGACGTCGACCACCAGCCCGGTGCCGACGCACTGCCCGGCCAGGCTGGTGCCGGCGGCACGCGGGATCAGCGGGACGCCGTGCTCGGCGGCGTGGCGCACGATCGCCACGATGTCTTCGCGCCCGCGGGGGCGCACCACGCCCAGCGGCATCGCCTGGTACACGGAGGCGTCCTGGGCGTACAGCCGGCGGTGCAGCTCGTCGGTGCGCAGCTCGCCCTCGATGCGGGCGGCGAGGTCTGCCAGGGCGTAGGGATCGGCCGGTTCGCTCATCGTCGTGATCACCCCCGGGCCACCATAGTCACGGGGCCCGGGGAGGGCAACGACGGCGGGTCAGATCCCCTCGAGCAGGTTGAAGTACAGCGACAGCCCGCGGCCGTCGACGTTGAACTGGAACGCCTCCATCTCCGCGAACTCCTCGGTCTCGCCGCCCATGATCTGGTCGTAGTTGGCGGTGACCTCGAGGGTCTCGACGAGGCTGTTCATCATGTCGCCGGCGACCCAGTCGGCCTGCTCGAGGATCAGCCCCGAGCCGGCGCCCTCGCTGACGTCCAGGTCCTGCACGGTGAACGTGAACTGCTGCGGCGAGACGCTCAGCCCCATCGAGGCGCCGAGGTTGGCGTTGCCGCACAGCGTGTCGAGCACCCATAGCCGCGACTGCACGCGCATCAGCCCGTCGTCGTCGGAGCGCATCTCGTCCAGCGTCAGCTTGATCGCCCCCGAGGTGTCCTGGGCCCCGAGCTCGGAGTAGGTCTGCGGGATCTCCCCCTCGTAGTGCATCCGCCGCGACATCGACAGCAGCAGCTCGGGGTGGAACACCACGCCGATGTCGCTGCCCATCGGCAGGTCGACCTGGTGCTCGACCGCCGTGGTGATGCCCATCTCCAGGTTGGTCTGCATCGCGATCACGATCGTCTCCTGGTCGGGGTAGACGAACGGGCCGCGGCCGGCGAGCAGCACGTCGCCCTGGCCGATCTGCCACGAGTCGAAGGTCGCGATCCTGGCGTCCTCGAAGCGGCTCTGGAGGAACACCGTCATCAGCGTGGTGGCGATGGGCTCCAGCACGGCCTGGATCTCGTTGGCCACCTCGTTGCCCAGGTCGATGAACAGGGTCGTGACCTCCAGCGACTGGAACTGGGCGGTCAGCGTCGTGTGGCGGTCGCTGACCGGCACCATCCGCACCGGCATCTGCACGCCGATCGTCCCGGCGCCCCCGGGCAGGTCGTACCCGTCGATCGACACCGTCGGGTGGAACGTGACCTCGGCGGCGATGCAGTCGGTGCAGCCGTCCGTGCCGCCGATCTGGAGCAGCGGGATCTCGGGGATGATCCCCAGCTCGACGTCGATCCCGAAGAAGTCGACGCCCTGGCTCAGCTCGGGCAGCTCGGTGTCGGCCAGCCGCGAGAACAGGTCGTTGACCGCGGTCTGGTTGAGGATCAGCGCCATCGCGTAGTCCTCGGCGCTGTCCGGGATCTCGGGCTTGAGGTATCCCGCGGCCTCCAGATCGGTGGCGTACTCGGACTCGTAGCGGTCGCAGTCCAGGCCGTCTCCGAACAGCTCCTCCCAGTCACACGCCGGCCCGACCAGGGGCAGCGTGATCCCGATCCCCACCAGCAAACCCACCCGTACCGAGCTGCTCCAGCGCATACGCCTCTCCACGGTGTCCCTCCCACTGGGACGACGCGACCGGTCCCGGTCTTCAGTCCTAGCACGCCGGCGAGGGCAGCGGTAGCGCGGAAGGGCCGGGGTCACGCCCGGCGGCGGATCGTCTCGGTGGTCTTGAAGTGCAGCTTGCCGGCCTCGCGCAGCGCCTCGGGCCCCCGCTGGCGGACCAGCTCGGCGCCGGCGCGCAGGACCGGCTCGCCGGCGCCGGGGCCCAGCGTCACGCCGAGCTGCTCGGACAGCGCCTGCAGCGCCGAGAGGTACCGCGCCCGGGCCAGCACCGAGGCCGCCGCGACCGCCGGGTTGTCCTCGGCCCGGGGCCGCGCCAGGATCCGCACCCCGCCCGGCATCGCGCGCCGGATCACGCCGTCGCTGGCGAAGCGGTCGACGACCACCGCGTCGGGGGCCTCGTGGCGCTCCAGCAGGTCCTCGACCGCCCGCCCGTGGGCCCACGCCAGCAGCCCGTTGAGCCCCCGCCCGCCGCGGAACTGCTCGTACAGCTCGTTGTAGCGGCGCGGTCCGACCGACACCACCGCGCAGCCGTCCCCCAGCCGCCCGCGCAGCCGTCCCGCCAGCCGCCGCGTGGCCTCGTTGCCCAGCCGCTTGCTGTCGGTCACGCCGATCTCCTGGACCCACGCCGCGGTCTCGCGGTCGAGCAGCACCGCCGCCACCACCAGCGGGCCGAAGTAGTCGCCCTTGCCGGCCTCGTCGGTGCCGATCCAGCGGCGCAGGCCGCGCTCGGCGTCCCCCGCCGCCGAGGCCACCTCGGGGCGCATCAGCGCCGCGATGTCCTCGGCCACCTCGCGGTCCTTGCCCTGGCCGGCGACCACCGACAGGCCCTTCTTCCTGGAGTGGTAGATCGTCACCGTGATCGGCTTGCGGTGCCACGGGAACGACAGCTTCAGCCCGTAGTCGATCGGCTCCATCTCCTCGGGGTACCAGCCGGCCTGGTGCAGCCGGGGCAGCACCCGGGCGAGGTGCTCGTCGATCTCGGGGATCCCGCTGACCGGGGCGCCCTCGCGCGGGGTCGCGCGCTTCACAGCAGCGCCTGGATCCGCCCGGCGGGGATCGAGCCCTCCCGCCGGATCGGGGTCGCGTCGCACTCGGGGTCGACGATCGTCGACGGCAGGTCGGCGGGCAGGTCGCCGGCGTCGACGATCAGGTCGACGGTGCGGGCGAAGTTCTTGCGGATCTGGGCCACGGACAGCGAGCCGACCTTCCTGGACAGGTTGGCGCTGGTGACCAGCAGCGGCCCACCGAACGCCGCGACCACGTCGGCGGTGACCGGGGCGGAGCTGATCCGGACCCCGAGCTTGTCGTCCTTCTTGGCGGCGAGGGTCTTGCGCACCTTGCGCGGCAGCTCTTCGGAGGGCCGCAGCAGGATCGTCAGCGGCCCCGGCCAGAACTGCCGCATCAGCGACTCGGCGGCCTCGGGCACGTCCCCGGTCACCTGCGACAGCACAGCGCGGTCCGGGATCAGGACCAGCGACGGCGCGCGCTTGGCCCGCCGCTTGGCCTGGACCAGCCGGATCACGGCGTCCTCGTCGAGCAGCGACGCCGCGATGCCGTACTGCCGCCCGGTGGGGAAGCAGGCCAGGCCGCCGCCGCGCAGCACCGCCGCGATCTCCCCGTAGAGCTCGGGTTCCTGCTGGAGCTCGGCCAGCGTGATCGTCCTCATCGAACCACCTCTCCGCGCGGCCGGTCCGGACCCGACCGTGGGCGGCAGTCCTACGCGGGGGCCCGGGAAGTGTCAATAGTTCGAGCGCGTCGGGGGTGCATCCCGGCGCCGCACGCCGTATGCTGATCGAAACCAACTTGGGAGGACCATCGATGATCGGTCGTCGTTCGATCTGGGTCCTGATCGCGCTGGCCGCGACCGGGATGTGGCTGCTCGCATGCTCGGGCCTGTTCGGGGGAGGCTCGGACTCCGGCGAGATCACCATCGATCTGCCGGACACCACGACCTCGACCACCGCCGAGGCGGACGAGGAAGAGGAGGAGGAAGAGGAGGCCACGACGGCCGAGGAGGAGGAGGAAGAGGAGGAGGCGGCGGCCTCGTCGAGCTCCGGCTCCTCGTCCGGCTCCGGCGGCAAGCTGGGCCGGCCCGGCGGCGGCACCAGCGGCGGTCGCGGCGGCTCCGGCGGCGGGGCCACCGACGACAAGAGCGCCAAGGACTCCCACGACGTCGGGGGCGGCGGCTCCAGCGGCGGTCGCGGGGGCTCCAGCGGCGGGTCCAGCGGGGGTCGCGGCAGCGGCGGCACGGCCGGCCGCGGGGGCGGCGGCTCCGCCAAGTAGCCCGGCCCTACCCCTCGCTCCCCTGCAACGACAGCGCCTCGTCCAGCGCCGTGGCCTCCTCCAGCGAGAGGAACTTGGCCAGGTCGTGGATCAGGACGATGTCGTTGCCCAGCTTCATCACCCCCTCGATGGCACCCGCGTCCGGCACGATCTCGCCGGTGGCGGTGAGCATCTCCGGCCGCGCCTCGACCACCCCGTCGACCCGGTCGACGAGCAGCGCGACCTGCCGCTTCGCGGCCCGCGCGATGATCAGCTGGTCGCTGATCGACAGCGGCTTGGGCGCCAGCCCGAAGCGCCGCCGCGGGTCCAGCAGCGGCACGATCCGGCCCTCGATGTCGAGCACCCCGAGCACGATCGGCGGCGCGTGGGGGAGGGGAGTCCACTCGGCGACGCGGACCACGCGGTCGATATCGTCGAGGTACAGGGCGTAGCCCGTCTCGTCGAGCCGGAACACGACCAGCTGGTGCGCGGCGGCCATCGTCGCTACCCGCCTTGGGGGTCCTCGGGGTCCAGCGAGGTCGTCTCGGCCACGTTGTCCCCCACCGCCAGCTCGACGCTCTCGACGCCCACCTCGCGCCGCTCCCTCTTCGCCGCGTACATCTGGTGGTCCGCCTCGCTGAGCAGGTCGGACAGGCTGCGCGCGCTCTCCGGGTCGTAGCACGCGACCCCGACGCTGACGGACACCCGGAACCGCCTCTCCGCCCCCTCGTTGACCTCGGTGAGCCCCTCGAGCAGGCGCTCGACGAGGCGCCCGGCGTGCTCGGGCTCGGTGTCCAGGGCCAGCACCGCGAACTCGTCGCCGCTGAGCCGGGCCACCAGGTCGGGGGCGCGGAACGTCTTGCGCAGCGAGCCCGCCAGGGACCGCAGCGCGTCGTCGCCCACCCCGTGGCCCCAGGTGTCGTTGATCCACTTGAGCCCGTCCATGTCGAGGAACAGCAGCGACATCGGCCGCTTGCTGCGGTCGGCGACCTTGAGCTGCTGCTCGGCCAGCGTCATGAACCCGCGGCGGTTGAGCACGCCGGTCAGCTCGTCGGTCAGCGACAGCTCCTGGAGCTGCTCGCGGGCGCGCACCGTCTCGGTCACGTCGCGCAGCGCGAACAGGATCGAGGGACGCTGCTGCCAGTGCGTCGGGGCCGCCGTGATCAGGGCCACCCGCGAGGCCTCCTGGTCCTCGCCGATCACGAGCTCCTTCTTGTCGGCGGCTGGATCGAAGTACGGGAACGGCTTGCCCGTGCACTCCGCCGCGGTCTTGCCCAGCATCGCCTCGAAGGAGGGGTTGGCGTACAGGCAGTTGCCCTTGCGGTCGGTGACGACCATCGCGTCGACGCTGCTCTCCAGCACCGCGCGGTAGCTCGCCTGCAGGGTCTTGATCGTCTGGAACGCCTTCTTCAGCTCGGTGTTGCGCTGCTCCAGCTCGAGGTTGCGGTGGACCGCCGTCTCGAACGACGACAGCAGCAGGTCGATGATCTGGATCCGGTCCGAGCGGATGAAGTGCTTCTTGCCGGCGAAGAACAGCTCGATGCCCATCTCGGCGCTGGAGACCTGGCGCAGGTGCTGGTTGACCAGGATGTACTGCAGCCGCGAGACGAGCTTCTCCTCCTCCACCGGCTTGGTCAGGAACGCGTCGGCCTCGCACTCCAGGCCGCGGATGATGTCGCGCGGATCGGACAGCGTGGTCAGCAGGATCACGGGCACGTCGTGCAGCGCGGGATCGCCCTTGATCGTGGCGCACAGCTCGTAGCCGTCCATCTCCGGCATCAGCACGTCGCTGATCACCAGCGAGGGCGGGTCGCCGCGGACGGCGGCGAGCGCCTCCTTGCCGTCGGCGGTGGCCTGCACCTCGTACCCGTGCTTCTGCAGGATGTGGGTCACGTGCAGCGTCTGGGTCGGGCTGTCCTCCGCCAGCACGATGCGCCGGATCTGGTCTCCGCTGGGCAGGTCCTTCATCTGCGTCGCTCCCGTCCCCGCGTCGATCGGGGCTCTCGCCCCTCGGGCGGCGCCTCCACCAGGGTGGTGAGGAACGCCGCGATCTCTTCCGGAGGCAGCACGAACGACGCGGCGTCGGCGCGGATCGCCTCCCCCGGCATCCCGTGTACCACCGAGCTCTCCTTGTCCTGGGCGATGGTCACCGCCCCCGCCTCGCGCAGGGCCTTCATCCCCGTGACCCCGTCTCGCCCCATCCCGGTGAGCAGCACGGCCACCGCGTCCCGGCCGACGTGGTCCGCCACCGACTGGAACAGGCTGGTCACCGAGGGGCGGTGCCCGTCGACGGGGACCCCTTCCGACAGCAGGATAGAGCCGGACCGATCGACCATCAAGTGTCGACTCGCCGGGGCGACCAGCACGTACCCGGGCGTCAGCGGCAGCCCGTCCGTCGCGACGCGGACCTTGAGCTTGCACGTGACGTTGAGCCAGTCGGCGAACCCGCGCGTGAAGCCGTCGCAGATGTGCTGGACCGCCAGCACCGGCGCGGCGAAGTCCGCGGGCAACCGCGAGAGGATCGTCTGCAGCACCACCGGGCCCCCGGTGGAGGCGCCGATCGCGACGACCTCGATCGGGCGCGGGTGGACGACCACCGGCGCGCGATCGGAGACGACCAGCTCTCCGCTGCTGTCCTCGATGCCGTTCCTCCCGGACCCGGGGCGGGGGCGGGCGGGGCGCCGCCGCACGACCTTGACCTTGGACATCGTGCGCACGGTCTTGATCAACCGCTGCGCCGCGGCGTCGAAGTCCGGGCTGCCGATCCCGATCGGCTTCTCGAGGAACGCCACCGCCCCGGCCTCCACGGCGCGGAACGTCTTGGCCACGTCGCGGGGGTCCCAGCTGGCGCTGACGACCACGATCGGCAGCGGCTGGGTCTCCATGATCGTGCGCGTCGCCTCGTAGCCGTCCATCACCGGCATGTGGATGTCCATCGTCACCAGGTCGGGGCGCTTGGTGGCGATCAGCTCCACACCGGCGCGGCCGTTGGGCGCGGTGCCGACGACGCGGATCTCGGGGTCCGACTCCAGGATCTTGCGGATCAGCGCCTGGGCGACGGGCGAGTCCTCGATGACCACGACGCGGATCACGACGGCCTCCCGCCGGGCGCCAGGCGGGCGACCACGTCGAGGAAGTTGCTCTTGTCGAAGCTGCCCTTGACCACGTAGGCGCTGGCGCCGGCCTCCATCGCCCGGGTGCGGTCGGCGGGCGAGTCCAGCGCGGTGACCAGCACCACGGGCGTCGCCGAGAGCCGCTCGTCGGCGCGGATCGCGGCGGTCAGCTGCATCCCGTCGAGGTTGGGCATCTCCACGTCGGAGATCACCAGGTCGAAGTCGTGCTTGCGGAGCAACCGCAGGGCGTCCTGGCCGTCCACGGCGGTGCTCACCGAGGCGCCCGACGACTCCAGGATGTTCTTGATCAGCATCCGCGAGGTGATCGAGTCCTCGACCACCAGGATCGACAGCGCCCGCTGGTCGGGACCCTCCGCCGCGCCGCGGTCCGCCCGCGCCGGGCCGCTGCCGGGGGCCCGCAGCGCGCTGCGCACCAGGTCCGAGACGTTCAGGATCGGGACCACCTGGCCGTTGCCCAGCACCGTCGCCCCCGCCACGTTGCGCACGCGGGTCAGCTGGCTGCCGAGGCTCTTGAACAGCACCTCCTGCTCGTCGACGATCGTGTCGAACGAGAACGCCACCCGCTGGCGCTGCGACGCCAGCACCATCACCGCGACGTGCCCGTTCGGCGCCTGCGAGCGACTCGACGGTCCCAGCTCCAGAACGCGCTCCAGCGCCACCAGCGGCAGCACCTGGTCGCCGACGTGGATCGCGTCGCGCCCCTCGACGGTGCGGATCGACTCGGGCTTGACCCGCATCACCCGCTCGACGCCGGCGGTGGGCGCCAGGAACAGCGCCCCGGAGGCCTGGACCAGCACGCCGCGGAAGGTCGCCAGCGTCAGGGGCAGCGTGATGCGGAAGGTCGTGCCCGCCCGGCGCTGGGTCTCGATCGAGATCGCGCCGCCGAGGCGGTCGACCTTCTCGCGCACGATCGCCAGCCCCAGCCCGCGGCCCGACAGCTCGGTGACGATCGGGGCGGTGGAGAGGTCGGACTCGAACACCAGGTGGACGGCCTCCTCGTCGCTCAGCTGGGCGGCCCGCTCGGCGCTGAGCAGCCCCTTCTCGCGGGCCACCGTGCGCAGCTTGCCCGCGTCGATCCCGGCCCCGTCGTCCTGCACGACGATCTCGACGGTGTTGCTGTCCACCTGCGCCACCGCGATGCGGATCGCGCCGCGGGGCGGCTTGCCCGCGGCCTTGCGCCGCTCGGGCTCCTCGAGGCCGTGGTCGATGGAGTTGCGGATCAGGTGGATCAGCGGGTCCTTCATCTCCTCGAGCAGCCGCTTGTCGATCTCGACCTCGGCGCCCTCGATGGTCAGGTCGACCTCCTTGCCCTGGGTCCGCGAGAGGTCGCGGACCATCCGCGGGACGACCCCGAGGAACGTCGAGAACGGCAGCATCAGGACGTTCTTCATGTCCTCGAGCAGCGAGTCGACCATCCCGCTGACCGTGCGCAGGTAGTGATCCGCGTAGCCCGCCAGCCCCCGGGCGTCGCCCTCGAGCTCCTTGAGCGCCACCTGCGGCAGGGCCAGGGCGTCGACCTGCAGCTCGCCGCTGCCGTCCGTCCCGCCCGGATCGAGCGGCCGGGTCGCGTGGCCCAGGCGGCGCCGGGTCTCGGCGGCGTCCAGGTTGCGGGCGATCTCCTTGCGGTACCGCGTCAGGCGACCGGTCAGCTGCTGCAGGTCGTCGCGCAGCTGTCCCGCCATCATCTTCAGCGAGAGCATCTCCTCGGTCTGGTACAGCAGGTCGTTGAGCCGCTCGGCGGAGATGCGGATCGTGTCCGG
>CAZOYV010000024.1:0-47762 GCA_964584075.1 uncultured Rickettsiales bacterium
TAGTTCGTGGCGCGACTGGCGTTCAGGCGGGAGTATGTTCGTGGCGCGCGACAAGATCGGCTGCATCACTACCGGATCGCGTACGGCTCGTTGAAGGAGACCGAGTCGTGCGTCGGCCTCCTGGTGTCGATCGGGGTCGTCGATGCCGCGCGAGCCAGGGAGGTACTCGCGTTGCTCGATCAGATCGGTGCCATGACCTGGAAGTTGTCCAGGGGGTAGGAGACCTCAGGTCCTGGGGTGGACCAGGCGGTAGGTCAGGGCGTTGACCCGGTCGAGCTGGGCCAGGGTGTGGGTGGCGAGCTGGGGATTCAGGATGCCCATGGCATGGAGGAGCTGGATGGAGGTGGTCGTCTCCTTCGAGGAGGCGTGGGCGATGCGCCAGTACTGGAGCCGATCTCGGCCCGAGCGGCCGGCTCCTTCCGAGAGATTGAGAGGAACGCTGGCACTCGATCGCCGGACCTGATCGACCAGCGTCGAGGCAGCGGGGGGCGACTTCTCCACGAGTTCATAGACGGATCCAACGACCTCGATCGCGAGATCGAGTGCGAGGAACCGCCCGGTGGGGATTGCCGGAGAGTGGGAATCAGACACGAAGTACCTCCTGGTTCGCGGGTTCATGCGCCTCCCCCGTCCCGCCTCCTGGGCTCGTCAAGGGCCGGGCGCGCAGCGACCGGCGAGGCGGGGGGCCGCCCCCTTGCGAGTTCACCCTTGACGAGCCCGGGAGGCGGGACACTCTCCGGCGCATGAACCCGCGAACCAGGAGGTGCGGAGTGACGTCCCACGCCCAAGCCCCGTGATGCCCCAGTGTCAGTGTCAGTGTCAGTGTCAGTGTCAGCGACAGTGTCAGCGACGGCCACGGCCACGGCCACGGCGACGGCCACGGCCACGGCGACGGCCACGGCGACGGCCACGGCCACGGCAACGGCGACGGCCACGGCGACGGCCACGGCCACGGCAACGGCGACGGCCACGGCGACGGCGACGGCCACGGCGACGGCCACGGCCACGGCGACGGCCACAGCCACAGCGCCGGCGACGTCCCCTGCACCGGCGACGGGCGACGCCATCCGCCCCGCGAGTCCCACCCCTTCCCGAGAAATGAACTCCCCCCACGCGGGTAGAGATCGATAGACGGAACCTGACGCCCCCGCAACCGGCTTCCCCGCGGGCGCGTCAGCCGATACCATTCGGGTCGCCGTCGGGAGGAGGGCGCGTTGTCACCGCTCGAGATCGTCTACGTCGCCAGCTTCCTGCTGGGGGGTGGGTACCTGGCCCTGGCCTCGGTGCTGCACTTCGTGGGCGGCGAGGGGGGCGGTCACGACAGCGACCTGGACCTCGACACCGACGTGGACGCCGACCTCGACGCCGACGCCGGGATGGACGTCGACGCCGGGGACGTGGACGCCGGGGACCTGGACGCCGACGCCGACGCCGACGCCGGGGACGCCGGCGAGGCCCACGACCACGGGGACGTCGACGGCGGCAAGGACGTCAGCTTCTTCAGCCCGCTGGTGATGTCGGTGCTGCTGGTCGGCTTCGGGCTGATGGGCTTCGCCGTGCACCACTGGCTGGCGGAGGTGGCGCTGATCTCGCTGGCCGCGGCGCTGGCGATGGGCGGCGGGGCTGGCGGCGGGATGTGGTTCACGCTCAAGAAGATGCGCCAGCTCGAGGGCGGCAGCCAGGCGCGGGTGGCGACGCTGGTGGGCCTCGAGGCCACGGTCAGCGTGCGGGTCCCGGCCAGGGGCTACGGCGAGATCATCTACGTGACCCAGGGCCAGCAGTTCAACACGCCGGCCAAGTCGGGCACGGGCAGCGAGATCCCCAAGGGGTCCCGCGTGATCATCGGGGGGTTCGACGACGAGGGCACGTTCCTGGTGGACCAGCTGCCCACCGATCGCCGGCGGCGCCTGGCGGCCCTGCCGCGTCCCGAGGAGGACGACGGAGCGGGCGCCGACGGGGCAGCCGCTCCGGCGGCGGCGCGCCGGCATCGGGAGGGCGAGCGGACGCCGTAGGGGAATAGCCCCGGGGGGCCTCCGGTAGGTTGGACAGTCGTTCGAGACGGGCCGCGAGACGGGGCGGCCGAGGAGGGTCAGATGGGTCCATTGGTACTGGTCGGTGGCGTGGTGGCGGCGGTGCTGGCGTTCGCGTTCCTCGGGCTCGGGCTGTACGCGTCGCGCTACCGCAAGGTCGGCCCCAACGAGGTGCTGGTGATCAGCGGGATGAGCAACCGCAAGCTGCTGCCCAGCGGGGAGTCGGTCCGGACCGGCTACCGGATCTGCAAGGGCGGCGGCGCCTTCGTGTGGCCCATCTTCGAGAAGTACGACACGCTCAGCCTCGAGCTGCTGACGCTGGGGGTCGGGACCAAGGACGAGGTCTACACCGTGCAGGGCGTCCCGGTGCTCGTCGACGGCGTGGCGCAGGTCAAGGTCCGCGGCGACGACGTCAGCATCGGCACGGCGGCCGAGCAGTTCCTGAGCAAGGGCCGCGAGGAGGTCGCGCGGGTCGCGACGCAGACCCTGGAAGGCCACCTGCGGGCGATCCTCGGGACGATGACCGTCGAGGACATCTACAAGAACCGCGACGCGTTCTCCAACCAGGTCCAGGAGGTCGCGGCCAGCGACCTGGCCAAGATGGGCCTGCAGATCGTGTCATTCACGCTCAAGGACATCCGCGACAACCACGGCTACCTCGAGGCCCTCGGCAAGCCGCGCACCGCGCTGGTGCTGCGCGACGCCGAGATCGCCCGCGCCGAGGCCAAGCGCGACGCCGACATCGCCAAGGCCGAGGCCGAGCGCGACGCCACGATCCGCAGCGCCAACGCGCGGCAGGCGGGGGAGACCAACCGCTACGGCGCCGAGACCAAGATCGCCGAGTCGGCCCGCGACTACGAGATGAAGCGCGCCGACTACAACGCGTCGGTCAACGAGCGGCGCGCCGACGCCGACCTGGCCTACGACCTGGCCAAGCACAAGAAGCAGCAGCTGGTGAAGAAGGAGGAGGTCCAGGTCGAGGTCGTGGAGAAGCAGCAGCAGGTGCTGGTCCAGGAGCAGGAGATCCTGCGCAGGGAGAAGGAGCTGGCGGCGACGGTGCACAAGCCGGCCGACGCCCGGCGCTACCAGGTCCAGACCGAGGCCGAGGCCGAGCGCTTCCGGCTGGAGGCCGAGGCCAAGGGGCGCGCCGAGGCCGAGCGCCAGCGGGGTGCCGCCGAGGCGGCGGTGATCGAGGCCACCGGTCGCGGCGAGGGCGAGGCGATCAAGGCCCGCGGGCTGGCCGAGGCCGAGACGATCAAGGCCAAGGGGCTGGCCGAGGCCGAGGCGATGGCCGAGAAGGCGGCGAGCTGGAAGCAGTACGACCAGGCCGCGCTGGTCCAGATGATCGTCGACGTGCTGCCCAAGATGGCCGCGGCGGTCAGCGAGCCGCTGAGCCGCACCGACCGGATCACGATCGTCGGCGGCGGCGAGGGTGGCGCGGGGGCGTCCAAGATCACCCAGGACGTGACCAACATCGTGGCCCAGGTGCCGCCGGTGGTGGAGTCGCTGACCGGGATCGACCTGGGCCAGATGATCCAGGCGGCCTCGGGCAAGGTGCTCGGCACCACCGCGGCGGCCCCGCCGCGCCGCGGCGAGGACGACGCGGACGCCGACGAGGACACCGCGCACGACCGGTCCTGAGCGATGGCCGCGGACTCCTCCCAGACGGTCGTCCTGACCACCAGCGCCCCCGGGGTCGTGTGGTTCGCCCTGATGACGGCGGGGATCGAGGCGCACCGCGCCGCGATCGTGACCCGCCCGGGGGCGGCGATCGACGCCGGGGACCCCTCGCTGGCCCGGGAGCTCGCCGCGGCGCTGGCCCTGACCGGCTCCCCCCAGATCACCGTCATCGGGTACGCCGAGGACACGGTCTACGAGCTGGGCGCCCGGGGGCTGGTCGACCTGGTGCGCGAGACCGGGGCCGATCCCGACTGCTTCGCGCAGGGCCGGAACGCGGTGCTGCCGGGGCTCGAGCGCGACGTGGAGGCCACGGTGCGGCGCACCGTGCGGAAGCTCGCGGCGGCGGCGTGGCTCCCCCCGGGGCTGGAGGTCCAGGGTGTCGTGGTCCGGCGGGACGGCTCGGCCGACACCGTGACCTTCGCGGTGGTGGGCGAGGAGAGCGTCGGCGAGACCGCGGAGCCGGCGGCGCGGCGGGCGCCCCCGCCGCCGGAGCCGGACCCGTACGAGCCCCACCCGCTGCGGGTCCCCGCGGGCGTGGAGGACGGCGCCCCGTGGCCCGACGAGGTCCGCGGGATGGAGGGCGCCAGCGACGAGGCGATCGCCCACGAGCGGGAGTTCGAGCAGGCGGCCCGGGACCTGTTCGGCGGGGACACGGCGGGGCCGGTCGCGGCGGACGTTCCGCGGTCCGGCGTACCGCGGTCCGGCGTACCGGCGGCGAGTGGCCCCGCGGCGAGTGGCCCCGTGGCGAGTGGCCCCGTGGCGAGTGGCCCCGTGGCGAGTGGCCCCGTGGCGACCACCGGGTCGTCCCTCGGGGAGCTGGAGGCAGGTCCGCTGACCTCGGGGGCGGCGACGCTGGGCGGCTCCTCCCTCGGGGGTGGCTCCCTCGGCGGGACCGCCCTCGGGGAGACCTCGTCGGGGCGCTCGGCGCTGGGCGAGTCCGCGTTCGGCGCCGCCTCGGCGGGGGCGTTCTCGCTGGACGGTCCCTCGCTGCTGGACGGGACCAGCGGCGCGCTGTCCACCGCGGGGGCGCTGGACGACGTGGCCGGGGCCGCGCGCGAGCCGATCCCCGAGCCCGCGGCCGCGCCCGCTCCGGCGGCGGTTCCCGAGCGGGAAGACGACTCCATCGACCGGTGGTTCCAGGCCGCGGCGGCGCGGCCGGCGACCGGCGAGGACCGCCCGGTGGCGAGCCCCGAGGAGGGGGACCTCGACGCGCGGCTGACCAGCTCGGTCCAGCTGCTGCACCACTTCCTGCGCTCGCGCTCGTTCCAGCCCCCGATCGACCGCGACATGCGCCGCCTGCTCTCCGAGGGCGCCAGCCCCCAGGCGATCATGCGGCACCTGCAGATCCTGGTGACCCAGTTCACCGGCGACCGCTCCGACGTGCGGGCCGCGTTCGGGACCCTGGAGATGGCCCAGGCGATGCTGACCCGCGACGACCTGCTGGGGCTGCTGCGTCGAATCCTGCGCTGAACCCGCGTATCCTGACGGCTCACCACGGGAGGACCGATGATGGGCTTGGAGTACGGCTTCCTGCACAACGTCAGCTCGATGATCGGCATCCTCGACAGCCTGCTGATGCTGCTGGTCGGGTGTGTCCTGCTGTTCGCGGCCTTCCGGCTGCGGGTGCTCGCCGACGAGGCCGAGGGCGGCCGACTGCGGCTGGCCTGGATGGGCACCGCGACCCTCGGCGTGGCGGTGCTGCTCGGGCCGCTGCTGGACCTGTTCGTGCGGCTGGTCAACTTCGTCCTCGTGCGGACCGGGTTCTGGGAGGTCATGGACGTCCTGTGGCTGCTCGTCGCGCTGATCGGGGTCTGCCTGACGCTGCTGGCCCTGGTGGGAGCGGGGATGCTCGCTGCCGGGCTCTCTCGTAGTCGCGCCTAGTTGTAAAAGTTTGTTGACTCAAAAACAGCGATGTCTATCTTTTCCCTCGACGATGTCGGGAGGACGAGATGGACGCAACCAGGACCACCACCCCGGGCCGCAGCGCGGCCGCTCTGGCGGGCCTCGCGGCCCTGCTGATCCTCGGGCCTCCAGTTCCGGCGCAGGCCTCGCCCTGGACGCTGGACAAGGGCAAGGTCGCGATGCGGCTGGCCACCGACCTGCAGTTCGGCAGCAAGGAGTGGCTGATCAACGGGGACTACCAGTCGTTCCCGCTGGACGGGCGGTTCTTCTCGGTCAACGTGCGAGGCCAGGTGCGCTACGGGGTGACCCAGGCCTTCGAGCTCGGCGCCAACGTCGCGGTCAGCCACGTCAGCTACGCCTCCGAGGAGATCTACTTCGGGCAGCCGCTGGTGCCCGACTTCGACGAGGTCGCCTCCAACGAGCAGATCGCGTCGAACATCACGTCGCTGGACCAGGAGGCCACCGGGCTGTCCGACCTGGAGTTCTACGGCCGCGTGCGGCTGGTCCCCCGCGACGTGTGGCGGCTGGCGGTCACCCCGGAGGTGCTGGTCAAGGTGCCCACCGGCTACCAGCGGCCGCAGGGCACGTTCGAGGACGACGACTTCACGCAGGGGGTGGCGGACGACGTCACGCTGGGGGACGGGCAGCTGGACATCACGGCGCGGATCAACGTCGGGCTGATCCCCCACCCGCGCTGGTTCATGCGCCTCGACGGCGGGTTCCGCTTCCGGTTCTTCGGTCCGGGGCAGCAGGTGGTGGGCGGCTTCAAGACCGGGGTGCGCATCGGCCAGGTGCTGATCCCGTACGTGGCGGTGGACGTGGAGCACACGATCAACGAAGGTAAGGTCGTGGGCACCACCTTCGCCACGGCGGTGCCCGAGACGCCGGCGGCGGAGTTCACCCCGGGAGACCTGATGCCGCTGGAGTACCGGCTGGACCGCAGCGCGCTGCGCCCCGGGGGCGGGATCATCGTTGCGCTGGACAAGTGGGAGATCGATGTGAGCTACACGGTGGTGGCGTGGGGCCGCAACGTGTCGCAGCTGCACATCGTGGGCATCGGGTCGACCTTCAAGCTGTGAGCAGACGATGGCGGGGGTCCTGGTCAGCTTCACCCTCTCGGGACGGCCGATGGCCGAATGCGAGGTGGTGCTGCCCGGCGCGGGCGCCCCGCTGACCACCGATCGCCGCGGGGTGGCGGAGCTGCAGCTGCCGGGGGGGCGCACCGAGGGGACGATCCGACTCGAGGGCGCGGAGTACCCGTTCACCGTGGTCGGCGCCGCCGGGCTTCGCGAGCTGCGGGTCGACATCCGCGCCGCCGAGCAGCCGATCGACGATCCCCGCGTGCTGGCGGTGATGCCGTCGGAGCGCTACGTGCCGCTGCGGCTGCTGGGCAAGGGCGGGGTGGGCAGCGTCTACCTGTGCCGCGACCAGGTGCTGGACCGGCTGGTGGCGGTCAAGATCCTCAACGAGGACGCCTCCACCGAGCAGGCCGCCGAGGCGTTCCTCGAGGAGGCGCGCAAGCTCGCCGCGGTGGAGCACGAGCACCTGATCCGGGTCCACGACTTCGGGATCCACGACGGACGCCCGTACCTGATCACCGAGTACATCGACGGGCCCAGCCTGGCCCAGGTGGCGCAGCGCAGCGAGCGGGTCCCTCCCGGGGCCGTCGCCGCGGCGGGGCTGCAGCTGGCGCGTGGGCTCCACGCGATCCACCGCGCGGGGCTGGTACACCAGGACGTCAAGCCGGGCAACGGGCTGGTGGACCGCGGCGGGCGGGTGTGGCTCGCGGACTTCGGGCTGGTGCGGCACCTGGGCGATGTCAGCGCGCCGCGGACCAAGGTCTCGGGGACACCGGGGTACATGTCGCCGGAGATGATCCAGGGGCACGCCATCGGGCCGGCCTCCGACGTCTACGCCCTGGGCGCCACGCTGTACCACCTGGCCACCGGGCGGCCGCCGTTCTCGGACGACCTCGACCGGATGCTGATGGCCCATGTGATGGACCCGGTCCCGTCGGTGCGCGAGCGGCGCCCGGACCTCTCCGAGGAGCTGGCGCGGCTGATCGAGCAGATGCTGGCCAAGAAGCCGGAGCAGCGGCCGTCCCACGAGGCGCTGGTGACCGTGCTGATGCGTGCGGCGGCGCCGGGCTTCGCCCAGGCCAGCGAGCCGTACCTGCCGCGGATGCCGATGCCGCTGCTGGACTCGGTGATCTCGGCGGACATCCCTCCGGGCACGGTGCCCTCGCTGTCGGGGCCGCGCAGCGTGTGGAGCACGCCCAGCTCCAGCACGGCGGCGCCGCTGACGCCCACCTCGGCGAACACGGTGGAGTACGTCCCGGCGCGCCAGCGGCGCCGGTGGTGGCCGTGGCTGGCCGCCGGTGGTGTGACGCTGCTGCTGCTGGCCGCGGTCGCATGGTGGGGGCTGTCGCAGCGCGGCGGCCGGGCCGCGGTGGACCCGGAGGGGGTCCCGGAGCGGGGCGAGCTGGCGGCGGACGAGGCCGGGGACGCGGGGCGGGAGCCCGGCCCGGAGGAGGCGACGCCGCCGCCGGCGGAGCCGGGTGCGGGCGAGGTCGCCACCCAGCCCGGCGAGCGGACGGCGACGGCGGCGGGCGAGGAGCTGGCCCGGCTGCCTGGCGCGGAGCGAGCCGAGGCGGTGTCCGTCGTCGAGCGGTCCGGCGATCCGGCCGAGTCCGGGTCGGAGTCCGGGTCCGTGACCGGGTCCGTGACCGGGTCCGTGACCGAGTCCGAGTCCGGGTCCGTGCCCGAGTCCGTGCCCGGGTCCGTGTCCGTGTCCGAGTCCGGGTCCGTGCCCGAGTCCGTGTCCGGGTCCGTGTCCGAGGGCGTGTCCGAGGGCGTACCCGAGGGCGTATCCGGGTCCGAGTCCGGGCGGTCCGGCGATCCGGCCCTGGCGGAGAGCGTGGAGGAGGTCGGGGAGGCGCCGACCGGCGCACCGCCGGAGGAGGTGGCCGAGGAGCCGACCCCGGAGGCCACCGAGGAGGAGGAGACCCCGCCGCCCCCGCCCGTCAGCTTCTGACGGACCTACGGCCCCGGGGTGGCGCGCGGCCCCGCATCCGGGCGAGAATGCGGCGGGCAGGATCGCGACGTGACGTTCCCGGGCATCATCCTCGACGAAGAGGTGCTCGAGCGGGTCGACCGCCTCGACATCTCGTTCAACCGCTACGGCATCGACCCGTACGGGATCGATCGCGAGTACGTGGCGGCGTTCTTCTCGCTGATGAAGCAGCTGTACCGCCACTACCTGCGGGTCACCGTCACGGGCATCGAGCAGGTGCCGGCCGAGGGGCGGGCGATGCTGGTGGGCAACCACAGCGGCGGCGTGGCGCTGGACGGCGCGATGGTGCTGACCTCGCTGATCCTGGACCGCGAGCCGCCGCGGCTGGGGATGGGGATGGCCGAGAAGTTCATCAACCGCTTCCCGGTGATGTCCCCGGTGATCAACAAGATCGGCCAGCTGACCGGGCTGCCCGAGCACGCGGTGCGGCTGCTGCGGGACGGCCGGATGCTGATGGTGTTCCCCGAGGGCGCGCGGGGCACGTCCAAGCTGTACACCGAGCGCTACTCGCTGGTCCGCTTCGGGACGGGGTTCATGCGGCTGGCGCTGCAGACCCGGACGCCGATCGTGCCGCTGGCGTTCGTCGGCGGCGGCGACGCGATCCCGACCATCGCCAACCTGACCACGGTGGGCAAGCTGATGGGGCTGCCGTACCTGCCCGTCACACCGTGGGGGCTGGTGCTGCCGCGGCCGGTACGGTGCAGCATCCACTACGGCGCGCCGATGGTCTTCGAGGGCGACGGCGACGAGGCGGACGAGGTGATCCTGGGCTACGTCGGCGAGGTCAAGCAGCGGGTCGCCGACCTGCTCGCCGAGGGCCGCGGGCTGCCCTCCCCGGCCCCGCCGGTGGAGGTGCCATGAAGGTCCTGATCACCGGCATCGCGGGGCACCTCGGGCGGATGGTCGCGTCGCGCCTGCACCGCGACGGGTGGGACGTGATCGGCATCGACCGCCGGCCGTGGCCCGACGCGCCGCGGGGGGTCGAGCTGGTCCGCGAGGACATCCGCAAGCGACCCGCCGAGGACGTGTTCCGCACCCGGCGCCCCGACGCGCTGATCCACATGGGGACGGTGACGCACTTCACCACCCGCTTCGAGCAGCGCTACCGGATCAACCTCGGCGGCACCCGCGCCGTGTTCGACCACGCCGCGCACTACGGGGTGAAGCAGGCGATCTTCGTGGGGCGCCACACCTACTACGGCGCCGCCGGGGACTCGCCGCTGTACCACCACGAGTCGGACCCTCCGCTGGCGGTGTCGACGTTCCCCGACCTGTCCGACCTGGTCGCTGCGGACCTCTACGCCGGGACCGCGCTGTGGCAGCACCCCGAGATGGATACCGCCGTGCTGCGGATCTGCTACACGCTGGGTCCGTCGCGGGCCGGCACGTTGGCCAACTTCCTGCGCGGGCCGGCGGTCCCGACCGTGTTCGGCTTCGACCCGCTGTTCCAGTTCATGCACGAGTGGGACGCCGTCGACGCCATCGCGACGGCGCTGGGCGAGCAGATCCGCGGCGTGTTCAACGTCGCCGGCCCGCAGCCGGTGCCGCTGTCGGTGCTGATCCGCGCCACCGGGCGGCGGCGGGTCCCGGTCCTCGAGCCGCTGTTCGACGCCGCCACCGGCCGGATGGGGTTGCCCGATCTGCCCGATGGCGCCAAGAACCACGTCAAGTTCGCCGTGGTCGTCGACGACGCCTCGTTCCGCGCCGCCACCGGGTTCGACCACCGCTTCGACGAGGTGGCGACGATGGAGAGCTTCCGCAGCGCCTGACTCAGCGAGCCACCTCTGCCTCCAGCAGGTCCAGCCACGCCGCGGCCTCGGTCCGGGTGGCCTCGTCGCGGGCGTGCTCGGCCAGCCAGCGCAGCGGCTCGATCGCCCGGGGGCTGCCCCGCGCGGCGGCGCGCAGGCCGTGGAACCGGGCGCACTCGGCGTCGCCCTGGCGGGCGCAGACCCAGGCCAGGTCGGCGCGGACGTCGGGGGGGGTCCCGTCGTCCGCGGCGACCGCGTAGGCCTCCAGCAGCTCCCTGCCGCGGTCGAGGTCACCGTCGGCCAGCAGGGCCGGCGCGACCGTCGCCAGCGCGGCCAGGTCTCCGTCCCCGATGGCGGGCTCGAGGACCGCCGCGGCCCCTTCGAGGTCGTCGCGGGCCAGCAGGACCCGCGCCCTCGTCCGGTCCCAGGCGGGACGGAACGCCCGCACGTCGGCCCGCGGCGGGAGCAGCGCCTCGGCCCGCGCGGGCTCGGCGTCGCAGCGGACGGCTGCCTCGGCGCGCAGGAGGTCGAGGAACGGCGACTCGCCCAGCGCCGCCAGCCGTTGCAGGTCACGTCGCAGTGGCGCGGTGTCTTCGCGGCAGGCGTCGGCGGGCAGGAACTCGGGGCCACAGGGCTGGACGACCTCCAGCGGCGGCGCGTCCGTGGCGGGGACGAAGGTCGTGAACCGAGGCTCCACGACCACCGGGACCCATCCGGGTGCCAGCGCGCCGCACACCGGCCCCGCGCGGTAGACCACCGCGGCCGTGGCGCGGTGCTGGGACAGCGTGCGGTGCAGCGCGTCGGGGTGTACCAGCGCGTCCCGGGCCAGGCCGTACTCGGCGTCGTCGAAGTGCAGCGGGGTGCGGGTGTCGACCGAGGTCGCGACGTGGTCGCCGAGCTCGAACGCCAGCAGGGGCCCCACGGTCAGCTCGCCGAACACCCGCGCGCCGGGGGGCTGGCCGGCGAGGTACGCCGCCGCCGCCACCGGGTGGTGGCCCTCGGCCAGGCCGACCTGGCCCAGCGGCCCGACGCGCTGGTGGATCCGGACCCCGAAGCGGCCCAGCACGAGCACCACCAGCAGCGCCGCGATCCAGCGCAGCCGGTCGCGCCGGCGGGCGCGGTCGGTCAGCGCAGCCAGGCCGCGGGCTGCCAGCGGGGCGGCCAGCAGGCTGGCCGTGCCGGCGAAGCGGGTCGCGGTGGCGAACAGGACCAGCCCGATCGCGGCCCAGCCCAGCTCGGTCCACCACGGCCGCCGCGCGCGCGCCATGCCCGCCAGCCCCAGCACCCACAGCCCGACGTACAGCGGACCGACCAGGCGCTGCCAGGGGTGGAACGACGCCCAGTCCGGCGGGAGCAGCTCCGAGACGTGGGCGGCCGCGTCCCCCGCCGCGTGGTCCGCGACGTAGCGCCCCACGTCGAGGCCGTAGGCGCTGGTCAGCAGGCCGAGCGCCAGCGCCAGCAGCACGAGCCCGTCGGCGACCAGCCGCCGCCGGTCCCGGTGCCGCAGCCCGTCGGGCAGGGCGGCCGCGAGGAACAGGGCCGGGACCAGCACGAAGCTGCCGTGGACCTGGGCCCACGCGATCTCCAGCAGGACCAGCGCGCCGCCCCACCACCAGCGGGCGCGGCCGGTGGCCTCGCGGTACGCCTGGATCGCCAGCAGCGCCGCGGGGATCAGCAGCAACGCCAGGGCGTGGGGGCGCAGCCGGGCCCGGCCCGCCACCTGGGCCACGACCAGCCCCGAGACGAGGAGCGCCGGGGTGCCGCGCGGCCCGGCGAGGCGCCACAGCAGCACCACCGTGGTCACGGCGCAGGCGGCGACCACCAGCGCCAGCCACGCCTGCAGCAGGGGCCACCCGCCGAGCTGGTAGAGACCGAGCGTCCCAACGCCCCAGAGCCACTCGGGGACCACCCGCAGCTCGCCCGCGCCGAGGTAGCTGGTCGGCTCGGGGACGGTCCGGGCGCCGGCGTCGAGCACGGCCCGACCGAGGGTCATGTGCCACAGCGGGTCCGGCTCGCGCACCGGCCGGACGCACAGCGCGGCCGCCGCGGAGGCCAGCAGGATCGCCCACGGCAGCAGCGAGCGGGGGAGCGGGGAGCGTTCGGCGGGCATCGAGAACGATGATAGACCGTCGGGGCCGGCGGGGGAGCCGCCGGGAGCGGCGGGTCAGTCCTGGAGCTCGTAGGTCGCGCGGATCACGGCGCCCTCGCCGGGGACGGTGGCGACCGAGAACACGACGGCGTTCTCGACCGTGTCGTAGTAGTAGGCGTAGGGCTGGGAGTAGGTGCCGTCCATCGGCGCCTCGAGCTCGACCTCGGGGCCGGCGCCGTCGGGGTCGACGTACACGGTCAGCGTGCCGCCGACCGGCACCTCGGAGAGGTGGAACGCCAGCTGGGCGCCGGCGGCCTCGAGGCCCAGCTCGGTCATCACCGGGGACCAGTCCTGGTCGCAGATGCTGTGGAACGTGGAGTGCTCTTCCCCCAGCGCCTCGAGCACCTGGCGGTAGCCGTGGCACGGGTCGGCGTCGCCCCAGCTGCTGCTGCAGCCGCCGGGGTAGTCCCCGGCGATGGCGGCGAAGTGCAGCAGCTCCAGGTCGTCCGGCCCCTTGAGGTTGGTGAACCACGGGATGAACTCCTGGTAGGTGATGCCCTCGCAGCCGGTGGTGCTGCCGTCCACCTCGTCGCTGACGATCACGACGAGCAGGAACGCCTCGTCGCGGTAGAACCCGGCGTTGTGGCCGCTGAGCAGCGGCTCGGTCAGCGCCTGGAACGTGGCGTCGAGGCCCACCTCGCAGGCGCCCATCCCGTCGTCGCCCATCGTCATGTTGCCGGTGAACGCGCCCACCGGGTCGGGGTTCGACGGGTCGATGTACGGGAAGGAGCCGTACAGCTGTCCGATGGGAGGCTGACCCTGCCACTCGTCCAGCACCGTGATCCCGATGTGGTAGTCGATGCTGCTGCCGACGAAGAACTGGATGAAGTCCCAGAAGTTGCTCTGCAGCGCGGCCTGCTCCTCCTGCATCGAGCAGGAGTTGTCCACCACGAACAGCACGTCGACCATACCGGGGGAGTCCTGCACGAAGACGTCCTCGTGGAGATCCTCGTCGATCGGGTCCATCGTGTCGTCGTCGTCGGCGGTGTCGTCATCCCCGTCGTCCCACGTCCCGACGTGGTCGACGTGGGTGGTGCAGCCGGTGGAGAACAGGGCCAGCCCGAGCAGGCCCGCAAGAGCGATGATCGCGCGCATGCGTCCCTCCCTGCCCTCTAGTGTACACGCGAGTGCGCTTGCGTCCATTGATAGACGTGCCTACGGTGGTCGGGGCCGCCGGGGGAGCAACCGCCCGGTGCCACCGTCCACGCCCACCACCCACCCGGGGAGAGCGGACCGATGAAGCTCAAGCGCATCCACCACGTCGAGTTCTGGGTCGGCAACGCCAAGCAGGCGGCGTTCTACTACCGCAAGGCGTTCGGCTTCTCGCAGCGGGCCTACCGCGGGCTGGAGACCGGGTCCCGCGACCGCGCCAGCTACCTGCTGGAGCAGGGGCGGGCGCGGTTCGTGCTGACCTCGCCGCTGACCGACGAGGGCGAGATCGGCGAGCACCTGCGGCGCCACGGCGACGGGGTGCGGGACGTCGCGTTCGAGGTCGAGGACGCCCGCGCGGCGTTCGCCGAGGCGGTGGAGCGCGGCGCCGAGCCGCAGCTCGAGCCGCGGCGGGAGCACGACGAGCGCGGCGCGGTGTGGCACGCCGCGGTGAAGACCTACGGCGACACGATCCACAGCTTCTACAGCGCCCTGGACTACGACGGGCCGTTCCTGCCCGGCTACGTCGAAGAGGTCGCCGAGGAGCCCGGGGCGGGCCTGCTGGGCATCGACCACGTGGTGGGCAACGTGCCCGAGATGGAGGTCTGGGCCGAGTTCTACGCCCGCGTGTTCGGGATGGAGCGCTACATCACGTTCGACGACCAGGACATCAGCACCGAGTACACCGCGCTGATGAGCGTGGTGATGAGCGACGAGCGGCGGGTGATCAAGTTCCCGATCAACGAGCCCGCGGCGGGGCGCAAGAAGAGCCAGATCGAGGAGTACCTGGAGTTCTACCGTGGCCCCGGGGTGCAGCACGTGGCGCTGCTGACCGACGACATCCGGGCGACGATCCGGACCCTGCGCGACAACGGGGTGGAGTTCCTGTACGTCCCCGAGACGTACTACGACGACGTGCTCGACCGCGTCGGCGAGATCGACGAGCCGCTGGACGAGCTGGAGCCGCTGGGGATCCTGATCGACCGCGACGACGAGGGCTACCTGCTGCAGCTGTTCACCCGGCCGGTGGAGGACCGGCCGACGTTGTTCTTCGAGATCATCCAGCGCCGCGGGGCGCGCGGCTTCGGCAAGGGCAACTTCAAGGCGCTGTTCGAGTCCATCGAGCGCGAGCAGCAGCGCCGGGGGACGCTGTAGCATGAAATTCTGCAACTTCTCGTCCGGACGCGACTTCGACCTGCGCGCCGGCCTGGTCGTCGGCGACGACGTCTACGGGCTGCAGGCGGTGCTCAACGTGCGGCCGCGCTGCTTCGAGGGCATGGTCCAGGGACTGGTCCCGCGGGTCGACCACACCACCATCGAGTGGCTCTGGCGGCTGCGCGACTGCTTCCGCGACCTGACCACCGAGGAGCTGTCCGGGATGCCGGCCTACCGCCTCGACGAGGTGCGGCTGGGGCCGCCGGTCTCGCCCGTGATCTCGGTGCGCGACTTCTACGCCTTCGAGCAGCACGTCGAGACCGCCCGGGCCCAGCGGGGGCTGGAGATGATCCCCGAGTGGTACGAGATCCCGGTGTTCTACTTCTCCAACCCGCGCACGGTGATCGGCCACGACGAGCCGGTGGTGGCGCCGGCCCACGGCGAGGAGCTGGACTTCGAGCTGGAGGTCGCCGCGGTGATCGGGCTGGCCGGCCGCGACATCCCCGCCGAGCGGGCCGACGAGCACATCCTGGGCTACACGATCTTCAACGACTGGTCGCTGCGCGACGTGCAGCGCCGCGAGATGAAGGTCGGGCTCGGCCCGGCCAAGGGCAAGGACTTCGCCTCCAGCCTGGGCCCGTTCCTGGTCAGCACCGAGGAGATCGAGGACCGCCGCGCCGACAAGGCCTTCGACCTGGAGATGGTCGCGCGGATCAACGGCACCGAGGTCAGCCGCGGCAACCTGCGGACGCTGACCCACTCGTTCGGGGAGATGGTGGCCCGCGCCAGCCAGGGCGTGATGCTGTACCCCGGGGACGTGATCGGGAGCGGCACCGTGGGCACCGGCTGCATCCTGGAACGGACCCCCGAGGCGGTCGGGGGCTGGCTGGAGCCCGGGGACGTGGTCGAGCTCGAGGTCGAGCGCCTCGGCGTCCTGCGCAACCGGATCGTTATCGACGAGCACTGAGAGGAGCCGGCCGATGCCGCTGTACCACCGGATGGGGAGCGTCCCGCCCAAGCGCCACGTGGCGCACCGCAAGGAGGGCGGGGGGATCCACCACGAGGAGCTGATCGGCAACCTCGGGTTCACCGGCCCGAGCTCGCTGCTGTACCACCTGCGCCGGCCCACGGCGGTCAAGCGCGTCGAGGCGCTGGCCCCGCTGGTCTACGAGCCGGACCCCGAGCGCACGCTCAAGCTGCGCCACTTCCGCACCGCGCGCTGCGCCGCCGGCGGCAGCGCCACGCTGGACCGCGTCCCGCTGCTGTTCAACGGCGACGCCGCGATCCTGTTCGCCACGCCCGACCGCAGCGACGAGCACTTCTTCCGCAACGGGATGGGGGACGAGTACGTCTACGTCGCCGAGGGCGAGGGCGTGCTCGAGAGCCCGTTCGGGGACCTGCCGTTCGGTCCCGGGGACCAGCTGATCCTCCACCGCGGGATCCTCCACCGCTACCGGCTGTCGAGCCCCTCCGCGCGGCTGCTGATCGTGGAGAGCGCCGGGTACCTGCGCTGGCCCCGGCGCTACCGCAACGAGTTCGGCCAGCTGCTGGAGGGGGCGCCGTTCTCCGAGCGCGACATCCGCCGCCCCGCCGCGCTGCGGACCCACGACGAGGTCGGCGAGTTCGAGCTGATCGTCAAGCAGCACCAGGGGCTGACCCGGGTGGTGGTCGCGCACCACCCGTTCGATCTGGTGGGCTGGGACGGCTACTACTATCCGTGGGCGTTCTCGATCCACGACTTCGAGCCGATCACCGGGACGATCCACCAGCCGCCCCCGATCCACCAGTTCCTCGAGGGCGACGGGTTCGTGCTGTGCAACTTCTGCCCGCGGCCGTTCGACTTCCACCCCGACGCGGTGCCCGCGCCGTACAACCACAGCAACGTGATGAGCGACGAGGTGCTGTTCTACGCCAGCAGCGAGTTCATGAGCCGCAAGGGCATCGAGTACGGCTCGATCACGCTGCACCCCGACGGGCTGCCCCACGGGCCCCACCCGGGGCGCTACGAGGCCAGCATCGGCGCGGAGCGCACCGACGAGCTCGCGGTGATGATCGACACCTTCCGGCCGCTGCGGGTGGCGCGCCAGGCGCTCGAGGTCGAGGACCCCGACTACCACCGCAGCTGGGTCGAGTGAGGGGGCGGCGATGGCGGAGTTCGAGCTCGGGACGAGGTCGCCGCGCGAGGCGTACCACCTGCTGACGCGGCTGGTCGCGCCGCGGCCGATCGCGTGGGTCAGCACGCTGCGCGCCGACGGGGCCGGCAACCTGGCGCCGTTCAGCTTCTTCATGCTCGGCGGGGCCAACCCGCCCAGCTGCGTGATCTGCCCGGTCAGCGATCGCCACGGGATGCCCAAGGACACGCTGCGCAACCTCGAGGCCAGCGGCGAGTACGTGATCAACGTGGCCACCCGGGCGCTGGCCGAGCGCGTCAACCAGAGCAGCTACCCCTACGAGTACGGGGACGACGAGTTCGACCGCGCCGGGCTGACCCGCGCCGCCTCGGCGGTGGTGGCGCCGCCGCGCGTCGCCGAGAGCCCCGCCGCGCTGGAGTGCGCCGTGCACCAGATCGTGCACCACGGCGAGGGGCCGCTGGCCAGCCACTACGTGATCGGCGAGGTGCGCCACGTGTACGTCGACGACGCGGTGCTGCGCGACGGCCTGCCCGACGACCGCGCCATCGAGTTCATCGGCCGGCTGGGGGCGGCCTTCTACACGCACGTCTCTTCGGCTAGCCTGTTCGAGATGCAGCGGCCCGAGGAGCCGTAGAGGGGACGGTCCGATGAGTCTGGAGCCCACCCGCGCCCGCGACGACCTGCGGGCCTGGCAGGAGTACGCCCCGCGCAACTACTACGAGACGGATCGCCAGCTGCGCCGGATCCTGGTGCACTGGCTGCCCGAGGAGCGGATGCGCGAGGAGTCGTTCCACCTGGTGCGCTTCGGCGAGGTCGCGGCCACGACGCTGGAGCAGGCGGCGGTGGTCAACAACCAGCTGGAGAACCTGCCGCGGCTCCAGCGCTACACGGCCATCGGCGAGCGCACCGAGGGGGTCGAGCACCACCCCAGCTACCACGCCTGCGGTCGCGCGATCTACCAGGAGGGACGGGTCATCGCGGCCTACGAGGAGCCGCCCGCCAACCTGCTCGCGCAGGCGCTGTTCTACCTGTCGAGCCACGCGGGCGAGGCCGGCCACAACTGCCCGGTGGCGTGCACCGCCGGGGTGGTCAAGGCGCTGCGCGCGGTGGGCAGCGAGGCGCTGCAGCGGCGCTGGCTGCCGGGGCTGCTCGAGGCGGACTACGAGCGGCGGCTGCACGGGGCGCAGTTCCTCACCGAGCTGCAGGGCGGCTCGGACGTGGGCGCCAACGCGGTGCGCGCCGAGCTCGCCGGCGAGGAGTACGGCGCCGAGCGAGCCCGGATCCGCGGCGAGAAGTGGTTCTGCTCCAACGTCGACGCCGACGTGTTCCTGATCACGGCGCGGGTCGCCGGGGGACCGGACGGGACGCGCGGGCTGGGGCTGTTCCTGGTGCCGCGGCGGCTCGACGACGGCTCGGTCAACGGCTTCGCCGTGCGGCGGCTGAAGGACAAGCTCGGGACGCGCTCGATGGCGTCGGCCGAGATCGACCTCGAGGGCGCCGTGGGGTACGCGGTGGGGCCGCTCGAGCGGGGCTTCGCGACCACGATGGACCACGTGATCGACACCTCGCGGCTGTACAACAGCGTCGGCTGTGCGGGGATCGCGCGGCGGGCGTTCCTGGTCGCCGACGCCTACGCGCGGCACCGCCGGGCGTTCGGGCCCGCGATCGTCGAGTACCCGCTGATCCACGAGATGCTGGCCCACCTGCGGGCCACCAGCGCGGCGCTGACCGCGGGGGCGCTGCGGCTGGCGTGGTACGCCGACCGGGCGGAGGGCGAGGCGCGCAGCGAGGCCGAGCAGGCGTTCGTGCGGGTCGCCACCAACCTGGTCAAGATGCGCTCGTGCCAGCACTCCCACCGGGCGGTGCTGACCGGGATCGAGGCGCTCGGCGGCAACGGCGCGATCGAGACGTTCTCGGTGCTGCCGCGGCTGCTGCGCGACAACGTGGTCTACGAGAACTGGGAGGGGACCCACAACACGCTGATCGCCCAGACGCTGCGGGACTTCGCCCGGCGGGGGCTGCACGAGGGCTTCCTGCGGGTGCTCGACCACGAGCTCGAGGCCGTCGATCAGGACCTGGCGGTGGCGCTGCAGCCGGCCCACGCCGCGGTGCACGCCGCGCGGTCGTCGATCGCCGCGGCGCTGGACGCCGCCGAGACCGACGCGGGGCGGGCGGCGCTGTTCCTGCGACCCGCGCTGGAGCAGCTCGCCGACGCGGTGCTGGTCGCCGCGCTGGCCGCCGACGTGGAGGGCGAGCCGGACGAGCCGCGGCGGAGCCAGGAGACCGAGCTGGTGGCGTGGTTCGCCGCCCACGCGCTGGGGCCGCCACCCCGGCGGGACACGGCCTACGCCGACCGCGCCGCGGCGATCGTGGAGCTCGACGCCCGATGAGCGGCAGCGACACCGGCGCCTTCGGGCGGGCCGTGGAGGACTGGGAGCGGCGCCTCGGCGAGGCCCTCGCGGGCCGGGACCACGCCGCGCTGCGCGCGGTGCTCGGGGAGCTGCACGCCGAGATGGACCAGGAGCAGGACGCGGTGGAGCACCACGGGCGCGCCCCCCGGCTGGACCGCCTCGTCGAGCAGGCCCGGCGGGTGGTGCAGGCCGCGCCCACCGAGCAGGAGGCGCTGGAGCACGAGCTGTCCGGCGAGCGCCGGATCTGGGCGGCGTTCCGCGAGCGCTACCGCCACGCGTTCCTGCCCGCGGTGCTGCACCCCTACGTCGAGAGCAGCGCGCTGCTGCTCAGCCCCTCCGACGACGGCGTGCAGTTCGAGGGGTTCGACAAGTACGCCGCGGTGGGGGCGGGGGCGGCGCGGGAGGCCGTGACGCTGATGCTGCGCCGCGACGCGGGGGGCCAGGGGCGGACTCCGGCCAACTTCTTCTGCGACTTCGAGCCGCGGCGCGGGCGCTTCACGGTGCGGCGCGCGTACCGCACCGACCTGCCCCGCGGCGCGGGCCGCGCGTGCCTCGCCGAGCACCTCGGGTGGCTCGTGCCGGACCCGGCAGCGCTGCGGGAGCTGATGTGGGACAACGTCCAGAACAGCGAGACCTACGCGGCGCTGGTGGACGGCGAGGGGGACGCGCAGCGGGTGCTGGCGGACGTCTCGCCAGACGACTGCCCCCTGGGGCGCTGCGGGGAGCGGCTGGTGGAGGGGCTCGGCCTGCGGGTGACCGGGATGCGGGCGGTGCTGGACGGGTTCGGGTTCCTGGACCTGATCCTCGAGGTCGGGCCCGCGGCGTGACGGCAGCCCTCCCGATCCCCTCGCTGGCGCTGCTCGCGCTCGCGCTGGCGTGGACCCCGCGCGCGGTCGCCGCCGCGCCGCCCACCGTCGAGCTGTGGACGATCGGCACCGGCGAGGACCTCTACGCGCGCTTCGGGCACACCGCCGTGCGGGTCCACCAGCCCGGGTGGCGGGACCGGGTCTACAACTACGGGACCACGGACTTCAGCCGGCCCGACCTGGTGACGTCGTTCATGACCGGCGAGGCCGAGTTCTGGCTGGGGGTCTCCGACGGCGCGCGCAGCGAGCGGGTCTACCGGGGGGTGGACCGCAGCATCGAGATCAACGAGCTGCTGCTGCCCCCCGCCGCGGCACGGGCGCTGGCCGCGGAGCTGGACGCGGAGGCCGCCGATCGAGCGGCCTCGACCTACCAGTACCACCACTTCCTGGACAACTGCGCGACCCGGGTGCGCGACCGCCTCGACGAGGTCAGCGGCGGTGCGATCCGCGCGGTCACCGACCGCTGGCGGGCCGACGGGACGTTCCGCGACCTGGCGCGCCGCGGGTTCGCCGACCTGCCGTGGCTGCTGGTCGGGACCGACCTGGTGCTGGGGCGCCCGGCCGACCGCGCGGCCGAGCCGTGGGACGCGTGCTTCCTGCCCGCGACGCTCCAGGCGGCGGTGCTCGAGGCCGAGGTGCGGTGGCCGGACGGCACGGTGCGGCCGCTGGCCGGGCCCACCGAGCTGCGCTACGAGCGGCAGGGCCCGGCGGTGGCGGACGCGGACCCGCGGTTCCCGGTGCGGATGTGCTGGATGGTGGCGGGGATCCTGGTGCTGCTGGCGGTGGCGCGGTGGCTGACCGGGGGGGGCGCGGACGGCGGTCCCCGGCGCAGCGAGGGCCTGGTTCTGGTGGCCGTCGGGGTGGTGGCGGGGCTGGTCGGCGCGGCCGTCGCCGTCGTGGCGTGGATGTCGGTCCAGGCCGAGGTGCGGCGCAACGAGACGCTGGCGTGGGCCTGGCCGCTGGACCTGTGGCTGGTGGTCCCGGGCGTCGGCGTGCTGCTGGGGCGCCGGCGGCTGGCCCGGGTGGCCGGGATCTACGCGCTGGTGCGCGTCGCGGCGGTGGGGATCGTCGCGCTGGGGCACGTCCCGGGCTGGCTGATCCAGCCGCAGCTGCACCTGCTGGCCCTGTGGGCGGGCGGGTTCGCCCTGGTGGCGGCGGTGACGATGCACCAACGTGCCTCCTCGTAGTGCACGGGTCTTGCATCCCGTCGCCATCGTCCGGGCGGGAGGAGCGATGACGATGCGGTGGTGCCTTGCCCTCGGAGCGCTGCTGGTGCTGCCGGGCACCGCGGCGGCCGTGCCCGTCGACGACATGCGCTGCGACGCGCTGATCCAGGCGGTGCTGTTCGACGACCTGAAGGACCTGCGCGAGGACGCGGCCGAGGAGCTCGGCGAGCGGCCCTGCAGCGAGGCGATCCCGTTCCTGATCGACGTGGCGTTCCACGACCCCAGCTGGGAGGTCCGCGAGACCGCGGTCTACGCGCTGGCCGAGCTCGGGACGCCCGCGGCGATGGACGGCGTGCAGCGCCTGCTCGAGGCCGACGGCAGCGGCCCCGTGGTGCGCGATCGGGCGCTGCGCGTGCTGCTCGACGAGACGCCGTCGCGGGCGGGTCCCGGCGCGCTGCGCGGGCTGGTCGCGTACCGCACGCTGCGGCCGCGCACCGCGGAGCGGCTGCTGGCGATCGCCCGCGAGCACGACCCGGCGCTGACCGGGGACCTCGCGGTGCTGATCGCCCGCGATCCCGCCGCCGACCGGGCGCTGCGCCTGGCCGCGCTGGACACCGCCGGGGCGCTGGCCCACCCGCGCGAGTTCGAGGCCTGCCTGGGCTTCCTCGGCGACCGCGACGCGCGGCTGCGCGAGCGCTGCACGGCGGCGGCGACGCGGCCGGGCCTGCCGTCCGCGCAGATCGTGCCGCTGCTGGAGCAGATGGCGACCTCGCGGGACGGCGCGGTGCGGGCCGGCGCGCTGGACGCGCTGCGGTTCCACGCCCACCCCGGGTTGGTGCCGCTGGCCCACGACCGGGTGCTGAACGAGCGCCACCTCGCCGCGTGGGGCCGTGCCCTGGACCTGCTCGAGGTGGTGGCCGACGAGCGCTCCACCACCGTGATCGGGCAGGTCCTGGAGCGGGACCGGGTCGATCTCTCCGACGACACCGTGGTGCGGCTGATCCACCTGCTGCTGCGCATCGGGGATCCGGGCGCGCGGCCTGCGCTGGAGGCGCTGGCGGCGGAGAGGCCGGCCTCCCCGGTGACCGAGGCCGCGGCCGAGGCGCTGGCGCTGCTCGACGACCCGGCCGCCCGCCAGCGATGGGCCGCGGGGTGGGCCCCGCGGGTGGCGTACGAGGTGTGGGACCCGGCCGCGCCCGACGCGCCGCTGCCCCCGCTGCGGGTCACGCGGGACGAGGACGGAACCGTGCGGCTCCCCGACGAGCTCGACGAGGGCTGCGAGCCCGCGCGGCTGACCGTCACGGTGACGACGCGCACGGCGTTCGATCTGCGGGTCGACGGGGTCACGCTGTCGCCGGTGGGGGGGAGCTTCGAGGACGACACGCTGCAGTACGAGCTGCCCCCGGGGGCCGGGCACGTCCGCGTCGCCTCGCGCCGCGGCACGCCCAAGGCGTGGAGCGCGGGCTTGCTCGACACGGCGTGCGGAGAGCAGCTGTGGGGCGAGATCTCCGTCGCCCGCGGGCTGGTCCTGCTGGAGCAGGAGCCCGACCTGACCCCGTTCCTCGACCAGCTGCCGGAGGGAGCGCCGGAGACAGAGCACGAAGACGAGATCGAGAGTGAACCGGAGACCTCCGGTTCGGGGCTTCCAAGCGACGAATCGGCGGATCACGGCGACGGGGGCGACCAGGGAGAACGGCCGAGTGACGAGGCGACGGAGGCGGATCGGGCAGTTCAGCCCGTGCCTCCTGGAGCTTCGGAAGCGGATCGGGCGCCCGGTGCGAGTCGGGAAGAGGCTGAGGGTGGCGGCCTCGAGCCCGAGGACGAGATCGAGGACGAGCCCGCCGAAATGCAGCCCGACGACGCCGAGGTTGTCCCGCCCCCGGAATCCGGCTAGATCAGTCCGTCCAGCTTCTCCAGGACGAGACGATGATCGGCTACTCCCTGCGCCTGCTGCGATCCACGCTGCGTTCCCTCGCCCGCCCGCGGATGGGCTACTTCGACGAGTCCGTGATCCCGATGCGGGTGTGGCCCGCGGACCTCGACACCTGGGGCCACATGAACAACGGTCGCTACCTGACGATCATGGATCTGGGGCGCACCGACATGGCGGCACGCTCGGGGCTCGCCGCCGCGTGGCTGCGCCACGGCTGGATGCCGATCCTCGGCGGGGCCACGATCCGCTACCGGCGACCGCTGCAGCCGCTGCGGCGCTACGAGCTGCGGACCCGGATGCTGGGCTGGGACGACAAGTGGTTCTACTTCGAGCAGCGCTTCACCCGCCGCGGGAGGACCTGCGCGGTGGCCCTGGTCAAGGGCGTCGTGCGGCGGCACGCCGAGATCATCCCGCCGTCCGAGATGGCGGTCGCGTGCGGCATCCCCGCCGAGTCGCCGCCGATCCCCGCCGCGGTGCTGCGCTGGAACGAGACCGAGGAGGCGCTGCTGGCGTCCTAGTATCTCGGCCCTCTCGGTGGCAGGATCGCCGCCAGGAGGGTCTCCATGCCTCACCCCCGATTCCTCGCTGCGGTGCTCTTCGCCGTGACGCTGGCTCTGCCCCGCACGTCCCCGGCCGACGAGGGCGGTCCCGACGCCTACGGCTACGTCTTCCGCGACAGCCGCGATCTGCACGGCCCGAGCTACAGCTGGTACGACGTGGCCCTCGGCGGGACACACCACAACACGATGGAGGACGAGACCTCGGTGCTGGTCCCGATCGGGTTCTCGTTCGACTTCTACGGCACGACCTACTCGGACGTGTACGTGCACAGCAACGGGGGGCTGAGCTTCGACAACGGGATCCTCGACGACTACGACAACGGTCCGCTGCCGGTGGCCGCCGTGCCGTACCGCATCGTCGCCGGCTACTGGGACGACTTCATGCCGATCCCGCTGTTCTCGTCGCCGGTGTTCACCGACACGGTGGGGACCCCGCCGTACCGGCAGTTCATCGCGCAGTACAACGGGATCCCGCACTCGGACAACCCGTTCTACCGGTTCTACTTCCAGATCGTCCTCGAGGAGACGACCAACCGGATCGTGCTGCAGTACGAGGACGTCTCGGTCGCCGACCTGGCGCTGAGCTACGGGGCCGAGGCCTGCGTCGGCGTCCAGGGCCAGCTCGACGGCTACCTGGAGTACAGCTACTACACCCAGTCCCTCGAGGACGGGCTGGCGATCGAGTTCCGCCAGTGCTCGACGGCCGACGCCGACGGGGACGGGTTCTCCGACTGCGACGAGTGCGACGACGGCGATCCGTTCGTCTACCCCGCGGCCCCCGAGGTCTGCGACGACGGCATCGATCAGAACTGCGACGGGGTCGCCGACGAGCTGACCGACCACGACGGGGACGGCCTGAGCAACTGCGACGGGGACTGCGACGACACCGAGGCGCTGGCCTACCCGGGCAACGTCGAGGTCTGCGACGGCGTCGACAACGACTGCGACGGCATCGTCGACGACGGCTTCGACCTGGACGCCGACGGCGTGACCACCTGCGCGGGGGACTGCGACGACGCCGACGCCGACGTGTTCCCCGGAGCGCCCGAGGCCTGCGACGGGATCGACAACGACTGCGACGGGGTCGCCGACGAGGCCACCGACGACGACGGCGACGGGTTCGACGTCTGCACCGACGGCGACTGCGACGACAACGACAGCGCGACCCACCCGCTGGCCGCCGAGATCTGCGACGGCAAGGACAACGACTGCGACGGCGCGGTGCCCGCCGACGAGACCGGCGACGTCGACGGCGACGGGTTCGTCACCTGCGCCGACTGCAACGACCTGGACGACGGGGTCTACCCCGGGGCCCCCGAGGACTGCAACGCGATCGACGACGACTGCGACGGCCTGATCGACGAGAACTACGACGGCGACGGGGACGGCTGGAGCCCGTGCATGGGCGACTGCGACGACGCCGATCCCGACTTCCACCCCGGCGCCACCGAGCTGTGCGACCACGCCGACAACGACTGCGACAATCAGATCCCGTCGTACGAGGAGGACCACGACTCGGACGGCTACATGGAGTGCGAGGAGTGCGACGACAGCGACCCGACGATCTACCCCGGGGCGCCGGACCCCTGCGACGACGGGATCGACAGCGACTGCGGCGACGACCTGTGGCGCGAGACCGACGACGACGGGGACGGCTACTCCGAGTGCGACAACGACTGCAACGACGAGGACCCGCTGGTCAACCCCGACGCCGTCGAGGTCTGCGACGGGGTCGACAACGACTGCAGCCCGGACACCGACGAGAACGCCGACGAGGACGGCGACGGGTTCTCGATGTGCCTGTCGGACTGCGACGACGCCGACCCCGACGCCTTCCCGGGCAACCCCGAGGTCTGCGACGGGATCGACAACGACTGCGACGGCGAGATCGACGACGGCCTCGACGCGGACCTCGACGGGCACAACGACTGCAACGACGACTGCGACCCGGAGGACCCCGGGACCTACCCCGGCGCCCCCGAGACGCCCTACGACGGCATCGACCAGGACTGCGACGGCGAGGACGTCACCGACATCGACGGCGACGGCTTCGACGGCGGCACGGGGCCCGACTGCGACGACAACGACGACACCGTCTACCCGGGCGCCGACGAGGACTGCGAGGACGGCATCGACAGCGACTGCGACGGCCTCGGCGACAGGTCCGACCCCGACTGCGTCGAGGACGACGGCTGCTCCTGCTCGCTGCCGGCCGGGGGCCGCGGCGCCGCGACGCCGGTGGTGCTCGTAGCCGCCGCGCTGCTCTGGTGGATCCGTCGCCGACGGTAGGCGGACGTCCGGAGATCGGCTAGCGCTTGGCCATCGGGTCCGGCTCGAGATCCAGCCGCTCGTGGTAGTCGCCGAACTCCGCGCGGTAGGCGTCGATGCCCCGCAGGAACGCCTCGACGACGTCGGGGTCGAACTGGGTCCCGGCGTTGCGCCGCAGCTCGGCCACCGCGGTCTCGTGGCTGGTGTCCTTGACGTACACCCGCTTGGAGGTGATCGCGTCGTAGGCGTCGGCGACGGCGACGATCCGGGCGCCGAGCGGGATGTCCTCGCCCTTGAGCCCGGTGGGGTAGCCGCGGCCGTCGTAGCGCTCGTGGTGGTAGTAGACCACCGGCTTGACCTCGTCGATGATCTGCAGCGGCTCGAGGATGTAGCGCGCCAGCGTGGGGTGCTGCTTCATCAGGTCGTACTCCTCGGCCGTCAGCTTGCCGGTGGCGTGCAGCTGGTCGAGGCGGATCCCGATCTTGCCCACGTCGTGGAGCAGCCCGCCGTACGTGATCCACTCGGTCATCTCGGCGTCGAGCTCCATCCGCTCGCAGATCATGCGGGTCAGGCGGGCCACCGACTCGGAGTGGTAGCGGATGTAGGCGTCCTTGGCCATCAGGATGTTGGCCAGGCCCTCCAGCGTCTGCTTGCGGTGGTCGCCGATCTGGCCGTAGAGCTTGGTCTTCTCCACGGCGTAGGCGACCTTGTTGGCCAGCACCAGGCCCAGCTTGCGGTGGCCCTCCTCGAACTGGTACAGCGGGTCGGTGGAGAGCGCCAGCGTGAAGCCCACCACGTGGCCGCCGTTGAGCCGCAGCGGGATCCCCAGCAGCGAGTTCATCGCCCGGTCGGCGGCGCCGCGCACGTAGGCGCCCACGTCCTCGTCGTGGACCAGCAGCGGCTCCTCGCTGACGAACGGCACCATCACGCGGGCGAGATCGATGGCGTCGGCGACCTCCTCGACCTGCTCCTCGGTGATCGGGTTGCGGCTGTAGAACGACGCCATCCCGAACTCGCCGGGCTGGTCGTTGCGCTCCATCATCAGCATCACCAGGTCGGCCTGCAGCTCGTCCAGCGAGATCTCGGTGAAGATCTCGAACAGGTTGTCCAGGCTCTCGCCGGCGGAGACCGCCTCGGAGAGGTGGTACAGGCTGACCGTGCCGCGCAGCTTGAGGTTCTCGCGCTCCAGCCGTGCCTTCTCCAGCGCGCGGGTGATCGTCGCGGCGACCTCCTTGAGCTTGAACGGCTTGATGATGTAGTCGTACGCGCCGCTCTTCATCGCCGCGATGGCGGTGTCGACGGTGCCGTAGCCGGTCATCAGGATCGTGGTCGGCGGCGCCCGCAGCTGGGACAGCTCGCCGAGCAGCTCGATGCCCCCCATCTCGGGCATCTTCATGTCGGTGAGCACCAGGTCGACCCGCGAGCGCTGCAGCGCCTGGAGCGCGACGTGGCCGTTCTCGGCGGTCTGGACCTTGTACCCCTGCAGCGACAGGAAGTCGGTGAGCATCTGGCGGATCGGCGCCTCGTCGTCGACGACCAGCACACGCGGGGCAGGTGGTGCGCCTTTTGGCCGTGATTCCGCAGACATCCGTGCGCTCCTAGCCGCCGTATCCTAGCACGCCTCCCCCTCGTCATGGATCGACCCACCGCCGAGAGGGGCCGGGATCGCCCGGATCGGGCGGCGGCCTTCGGTGGGCGTGGACCACGCCGTGCGTATTTTCGCAACCGGGACGGGGAACTGGCCAGCCCTTTTCGCTAGAATCTGGGACATGGCCCGCCTCAAGGACTCCGACCAGCGTCTGCTCAATCTCCTCGACGACGTGGAGAACGAGATGAACGAGCTGCGCAACGAGTACGAGCTGTACTTCCTGCAGCAGATCCGGAAGGCCCCGGAGCAGCAGGTCCAGAAGATGAAGCGGACCATCCGCCAGATGATCGACATGCCGACGAACAACACGCAGCTCAAGTTCAAGAAGAACGTGCTGCGCTCGCGCTGGGGCTCGCTGCAGGACTACTGGCGGCGGATCAACTACCAGATCGAGAAGGGCACCTACCGCCGCCACATCGAGCTCGCCGACCACCGCGAGAAGCAGCGGCTGCGGCTGGAGCAGCTCAAGCGCGAGCGGGAGCGCGAGGCCGCCGCGGCCGCCGGCGGGGAGCCGGCCGAGGCCGAGGCGACCCCGGCGAAGCCCGCCGCGCCGGCCCGCCCGCGCCCCAAGCGCCCGGCGGTGCGATCGTTCGAGGCCGACTCGCCGGACCTGCTGCGGGCCTACGTCACCGCCCGCGAGAAGACCGGGGAGCCCACGGGGATCGACGCCCGCAAGCTGCGCCTGACGCTCCAGAAGAATGCGCTGGCGATCAAGGCCCGCACCGGGGCCAAGCGAGTGGAGTTCCGGGTCGCGATCGAGGACGGCAAGACCCGCTTCAAGGCGGTCCCGATCAAGTAGCGCGCGGGGGGCGCCCCGGGCTCACGGGGAGGGCTCGCCGAGGCTCGCGGCCAGCTCCTCGATCCAGGGGGAGCCGGGCATGATCTCGGCGTACACCGACAGCAGCCGGCGCGCCTCGTCCTCGTCGCCCTGCGCGCGGGCGACGACCGCGCGGTTGTAGACCGCGGCGGCGTAGCCGGGATCGGCGAGCTGCACCGCGGCGAAGTGCCCGTCGGCCTGCTCGAGGCTGTAGGCGCGGTCGGCGGGGTCCTCGGCGACGCCGGCGGCGAGGAAGTCGAGGATCCCGAGGCCGAGGTGGACCGCCGGGGTGGTGCCCTGCAGCGCCTCGATCTCGAGGTACTGCTGGCGGGCGACCCGCGGCTCCCCGTGCAGCAGGTGCGTCAGCGCCAGCAGCTGGCGGGCGTCCGCATTGGCCGGGTCGGCGTCGATCGCGCGGCCGAGCAGCTCCTCGGCGGAGGTCAGGCGCAGCTCCAGGTCCGGGTCCGCCCCGGGGCGATAGGCCGTCTCGCCGCGCAGCGCGGGGTGCTGCAGGTCCACCAGCCGGGCCTGCGCGAACACGCCCCCGAGGCTCTCCTCGGCGGACGCGGTCAGGGCCGCGCTGCGGGCGCGGGGGCGGACCCCGAGGGCCAGCGCCGCGCCGCCGGCGACGGCGACCAGCAGCACCAGCGCCACGATCCAGCCGGCGCGGCCGCGGCGCTTGCGGGGAGGCTTGCGCCGCGCGCGGGTCTGCGGCTCGGGGGTCGGGCCGATGCCGGTGACCACCGAGGTGTGGGACGGCAGCGAGTCCTGCTCGATGGTCTGCGGGATGTTCATCACCGAGACCTGGGACGGGATCTCGCGGTGCTCCTGCGTCTCGGGCAGCTCCACGGTGGGCGGCGGGCCGGTCTGCAGGCCGGCCCAGCTGTCGGCCGCGCCGGGGGGCGGGGCCAGGGCCTTGGACAGCGTCTTGCGGCAGGTCCTGCAGTCCGCCAGGTGGCGCTCGATCTCCTTGGCCTCGGCCGACGACAGCTCGCCGTGGGCGTAGCGCAGGAGGGTATCGGAGTCGAGATGGGATCCGTCGTCGGCCATGACCGTCCTCGGCTTCACCAAGATAGAGCGGGCGTGGAGGAGGGGCAAGGGACGCGCGGACGCCCTGCGACCGGGCGGCGCGGTATACTGCGGAGCCCTCGCCCCGCGCGGGGCGCCAGCCGGAGAGGACGATGCGGCAGCCCCTACCCGATCGGTTCCAGAGCGACGTGGCGGAGATCGTCGGCCCCGAGGCGTGCCGCGACGACGCCGCCACCCTGATGGAGTACAGCCGCGACCTGTGGCCGCTGCTGACGCTGCGGCTGCGGGAGGGGCAGCACGAGCCCGGGCCGCAGCTGGTGGCGATGCCCTCGGACGAGGCCCAGCTGCGGGCCCTGGTGGCGCTGTGCCACGACCGCGGGGTGCCGCTGGTCCCGTACGGCGGCGGCTCCGGCGTCTGCGGCGGCACGGTCGCCACCCGCGGCGGGCTGTGTCTCGACGTCAAGCGCCTCGACCGCCTGCTGGAGCTGGACCCCGAGGCCGGGACGATCGAGGTCGAGACCGGGCTGATCGGGGAGACGCTGGAGCGCCGGCTGACGGCCCGGGGCTACACGATGGGCCACTTCCCGTCCTCGATCCTGTGCTCGTCGGTGGGCGGGTTCCTGGCGGCCCGCTCCGCGGGGCAGTGCAGCAGCCTGTACGGGAAGATCGAGGACATGACGCTGGGGCTGCGCGTCGTCACCCCGGGGCTCGGCGTGGTCGAGACCGGGCAGTACGCGCCCGACGCGGGGGGGACCGACCTGACCCAGGTGTTCCTCGGCAGCGAGGGGACGCTGGGGATCGTCACCCGCGCGCGGCTGCGGATCCACCCCCAGCCCGAGGCGCGGCGCTTCCGCGGGGCGCGGTTCCGCGACGTGCGCTCCGGGCTGGCCGCGTTCCAGCGGATCCTGCAGATGGACCTGCGGCCGTCGGTGATGCGGCTGTACGACCCGCTGGACACCCTGTTCGCGATGTCGCTGACCCACGGGGCAGGCGACGGTGGCGACGGCGGCGGCGGGCTGCCCGGCCCGCTCGCGGCGCTGGCCTCGCGGGTCAAGGAGCGGCTCGACCCCGGCTCGCTGCCGCTGGGCCAGGTGCTGCAGGGCGCCCCGGTGATCAACGCCGTCGGCGGGCTGGCCCGCTCGTGCCTGTCGGTGTTCGGCTTCGAGGGCGCGCGCGACGTGGTCGCCGAGGCGGAGCAGGAGGCGCTGGCGGTGATCGCCGAGCTCGGCGGCGAGGATCTCGGCCGCGAGCCGGGCGAGCGCTGGTACGCGTCCCGCTACCACATCTCGTTCAAGCTGCCCAAGGTCCTGCAGAAGGAGGCGTTCGCCGACACCATCGAGGTCGCGGCGACCTGGGACCGGGTGCCCGTGCTGTACCGCGCGGTGCGCGAGGCGGTGTCGCCCCACGCGGTGATCCTGGCCCACTTCTCCCACGCCTACCCCGAGGGCTGCTCGATCTACTTCACGGTCAGCGGGTCGGCCACCGACCTGGCCGACGCCGAGGCGCGCTACGAGCGGGTCTGGGACGCGGCGATGCAGGCGGCGCTGCGGGTCGGCGGGACCGTGACCCACCACCACGGCACCGGGCTGCTCAAGCGGCGCTACTCGGCCCGCGAGCACGGGATCGGGCAGGCGCTGTACCACCAGGTCAAGCGGCGCCTCGATCCGCGGGGGATCTGCAACCCCGACAAGCTCTACCCGCGGGAAGGGGGGGCGCGATGAGCGGACACGACGGGCGGATCGCGGCGCTCGAGGCGCTGCTCGGTGGCGACGCCGTCGCGGCCGACGGGGACGGCCACGTGGCGGTGGCGCCGGACCGCGTCGGCGCCATCTCCGAGCTGATGCGCTGGGCCTCCCGCGAGGGGGTCGCGGTGCGGACCCCGCCGGCGCGCCCGCTGGGGGGGCGAGCGCGGTTCCCGGGCAAGGACGAGGTGCTGCTGCGGCTGGACCGGCTGCACAGGGCGCTGCTGCTGCACGCCGAGGCGGGGACGGTGGACGTCGCCGGAGGCACCACCGGCGCCGAGCTGGCCTGGCAGCTGCACCGCGAGGGGCGCTGGGTCGCGCCGCGACCGCGGCCGTTCTGGAGCGAGCCGCTGGGGTCCTACCTGGCCGGGCCGGGCCTGGCCGCGGAGTGGGTCGCGTTCGGGATGTGGGAGACGCCGCTGATGGCCCTCGAGGCGGTGCTGCTGGACGGCCGGGTGCTGCGCGCCGGGGTGGCGCCGCGCTCCGCCGCGGGGCCGGACTACCGGGCGTTCCTGCTGGGGATCGGGGATCGCATCGGCGTCGTCACGGGGGCCACCTGGCGGACCTCGGCGCGGTCCGTGCCGGCGCTGTTCGCGGCGCGGTTCCCGCGGCGGGCGGCGGCGCTGCAGATGCTGCGCGCCCACGTGGGGCGCGGCGTGCGGCCGTGGGCCAGCCGCGTGCTCCGCGGGCGCGATCCGGGACGCTGGAACGAGGCCGCCCCGCCGGGCCGCGGCGACCACGCGGTGGTGCTGCTGTGCCACCGCGCCGAGGGGGCCCGCGCAGAGCTGCTGCGGCGGCTGCTGCACGACGAGACGCGCCGCCAGGGCGGGACCGTGCTGGAGCCGGCCGAGGCGCGGGCGTGGTACGAGGGCGGCGTGCGCGCGGTGTGCGTCGACGGCGCGGCGGCGCTGGACGGCGTGGACCTCGCGGCCGGCGCGGGGGCGCTGGCCACGGTGTGGCTGGCCACCCCGTGGGCCGGCCTCGGCGCGCTGTGGGACGAGCTCGCCGCGGACAAGCTGGGGCGCGCCCGGGTGGCGACCCTCGGCGAGGCGTTCCGCCCCGAGGGCGGGATCCTGCAGGTCCGGCTCCGGAGGCAAGGCCAGGCCCGGGTGGCGGCGACCACCGCGGTCCGCGCGCTGCTGGAGCGAGCGGCGGTCCATCGGGCCCGCGTCGCCGGAGTGCTGGACGGGAGCGGGCGGCCGGTCGCGCCGCCCGTGGGGGACACGCCGGCGGCCGCGCTGATCGCCGACGTGGCGCGTGGGCTGGCGGGGGAGACGCCGCCGGTGCTCAACCCGATCGCCGAGAGAGGACGCTGACGTGGACCCGGTCAAGACCTGCGCGCTGTGCCCCAAGCTGTGTCGCTTCCTGTGCCCGGTGGCCAGCGGGACGGGAGACGAGAGCGCGGTGCCGACCCAGATGGCGTCGCTGATCCTGCTGCAGCGGGCCGGGACGATGCGCTACGACCCGGAGACGACCCACCCGCTGTACCGCTGCACCGGCTGCCTGGCCTGCCAGGTGCCGTGCGAGTTCGACATCGACGTCCCGGCGTACCTCGAGGGCGAGAGGATCACCGCCTGGTCGGCCGGTGCGGCCCCGCGCCGGGTGGTCGAGGTCGCCGATCGGGTCGCCGCCGGGCATCCCCCGGACGACCGCGCCGGGCACCACGCCGACCTGGACGGACCGCGGTTCGAGGGCGAGGGCACGGTGTTCTGGCCCGGGTGTGCCCTGACCGGGGCCGACCCGGTGGCCGCCGAGCGGACCCGTCGGCTGCTGGAGCGGGTGCTCGACGAGCCGGTGCGCTACCCGCCGGCCACGGCGCCGGCGTGCTGCGGCGATCCGCTGCGCGCCGCCGGAGACCACTCCCGCTACCTGGCCCACCGCGCGACGCTGGGCAGCGCCCTGCGCGGCGCGGCGCGGGTCGTCACCGGCTGCGCCTGCTGCCTGCAGGCCCTGCCCCACGGGGCGGTCCACGTCTCCGACCTGCTGGGGTTCTCGTGGGACGGCCCGGTGACCGGCCGGGCGGTCGCGTACCACGACCCGTGCCACACCGCGCGGCCCGAGGACCGCAGCGGCACCACCCGGGCCCTGCTCGCGGCGTGCAGCGGCGAGCCGGTCGTGGAGTTCGTCGACCGCGGCCGCGAGACCGGGTGCTGCGGCGCCGGCGACAGCTTCGCGCTGTTCTTCCCGGACGAGGGGGACCGCGTCGCCGCGTCCCGGCTGCGGGACCCGGCGGTGGCCGAGGCGGGCACGGTGGTGACCGCCTGCAGCCGCTGCGCCGCCCACCTGCAGGCGTCGGCCCCCGACGGGGTCGCGGTCCTGGACCTCGGGGACTACCTGTACGGGATCGACGTTGACTGACGAACGCGACGAGAGCCTCGACCTCCGGGCGCTGCTCGCCGAGCGGCTGACCTACGACGGGGAGAGCGTCCCGCTGCCGACGACCGTCGGCGAGATCCTGTCCCAGCTGCTCGACGTCGACGCCGACGTCGCCGACGACGTGGACCGCAGCTCGCCCGGGAGCGTCGACCCGGACGAGGACTTCGGGCCGCGCTACGAGACGCGCGCCGAGCTGGGCCGCGGCGGGATGGGCCGCGTGCACCTGGCGCTGGACCACAACCTGGGGCGCGAGGTCGCGATCAAGTCGCTGCTCGACGTCGACGCCGTGACCCGCCGGCAGCTGCGGCGGTTCCTCACCGAGGCGCGGATCACCGCGCAGCTGGACCACCCCTCGGTGGTGCCGGTCTACGACCTGGGGATCTCCCCGGGGGGCGAGCTGTTCTACACGATGAAGCGCGTCGAGGGCACCTCGCTGGCGCGGATCCTCAAGGGCCTGCGGCGCAAGGAGCGCCGCTACCGCAACGAGTACGTCCCCAACCGGCTGCTGCGGTTCTTCGTCAGCGTGTGCCTGGCGGTGGCCTACGCCCACGACCGCCGCGTGGTCCATCGCGACATCAAGCCGCGCAACGTGATGGTCGGCGCCTACGGCGAGGTGCTGCTCGTCGACTGGGGCATCGCCAAGCTGGTCCCGGTGCGGCCCGAGGTGGCGGTGGTCGTGGACGGCGACGCCGCGCTGCCGCCGGCCAAGTCGGTGGTCGGGACGCCGGGCTACATCGCCCCCGAGCGCATCACCGGCGCGGCGCTGGTGGACCCCCGCTCCGACCTGTTCTCGCTGGGCTGTGTGCTGTACGAGGTGCTCACGCTGCAGCGCGTGTGGCAGGCCCGGGGCCCCAAGAACCTGCTGCGCGCCGCGCTGCGCGAGCACCCGGTGCCGCCGTCGGAGCGCGCCCCGGGGATGCGCGCCGCCGAGGACCTCGAGGATCTGTGCCTGTCCTGCCTGGCCAAGGACCCGGCGCGGCGACCGCACTCGGCGCGGGTGCTGGCCGAGGCGGTGGACGACTACCTGCAGGGCAGCCAGCGCCGCGAGGAGACCGAGAAGCGGGTCAAGCAGGGGCGCGTCGCGCTCAACCGCTACCTGCGCCTGCGCGACCGCGTGCACCGCGCCGACGAGCTGACCGAGGAGATCCAGCGGCGCTTCGAGTCCTGGCGCCCGATCGTGGAGAAGGCCGCGATGCTGGACGGGATGCGGACCGTCGAGCAGCTGCGCCAGTCGCTGAGCGACGCCTACGCCGAGGCGATCACCTCGTTCGAGAGCGCGCTGAGCCTGTACCCCGACGACCCCGACGCGCGGGCCGGGCTGGCCGACTGCTGCTGGCTGCGCTACGAGGAGGCCGAGACCCGCCGCGACTTCCGCGAGATGGCGATCATCGAGCGCCGGATGGGGATGTACGACGACGGCCGCTACGCGGTGCGGATCACCGGCGAGGGCGCGATCACGCTGGACACCGAGCCGACCCACGCCGAGGTGATCTGCCTGCGCTACGAGCGCCGCAACCTGCGCCTCGCCGCGGTGCCCCACGCCGAGCTGGGCCGCACCCCGCTGCGGCTGATCTCGCTGCCGCGGGGCTCGTACCTGCTGATCCTCCGCGCCGCCGGTCACCGCATCACGCGCTACCCGCTGGAGATCCGGCGCCGCGAGCACTACCACCCCGCCGAGCCGATCCGGCTGCTGCCGCGGGGGGCGGTGTCGCCCGAGTTCGTGCACGTCCCGGCCGGGCGCTTCCGCTGTGGCGGCGACCCCGAGGCGCCGTCTTCCCCCGGCGCGCGAGTGGAGCAGAGCGGCGACTTCCTGATCGGGCGCTACCCGGTCACCGCCGGCGAGTACCTGGACTACCTCGACGACCTGCAGCGCCGCGATCCCGACGAGGCCCGCCGCCGGGCCCCGGGCCAGACCGGGGTCGAGGGCCGGTTCTGGGCGGAGTTCGAGGGGCGCTGGCAGCTGCCCTCGGTGGACCGCCAGGGCAACCGCTGGGCGCCGGGCCACCCGGTCTACGGGCTCAGCTGGGACGACGCCCGCGCGTACTGCGAGTGGCGTTCGGCGCGCGAGGGAATCCACTACGACCTGCCCACCGAGCTGCAATGGGAGAAGGCCGCGCGGGGCGTCGACGGCCGGTTCTTCCCGTGGGGCGACTGGTTCGACCCGTCGCTGTGCAGCATGCGCGAGAGCAGCGCCGGGCGACCCTGCAACCGCCCGGTGGGGCTGTTCTCCGAGGACGTCTCGCCGTACCGCGCGGCGGACCTGGCGGGGGGCGTGCAGGAGTGGTGCCGGGACTGGTACGACGCCGAGGCCGGGCTGCGGGCGCTGCGGGGCGGGGCGTGGCTGCTCGACCGGCGGTTCTGCCGGCTGGCCAACCGCCAGGGGGAGTCGCCGTGGTCCAAGCTGATGACCACCGGGATCCGCCTGGTGCGCCGGACCTCTTCGTGACGGATGACGATCTGGCGACGCTCGCGCGTCCGTGGTTGAATCGGGGGCGAGCGCGCCCGGGAGGTGGCATGAAGGTGCTCCGCTGGATGGTCCTGGTGGTGCTGGTCGCGGCGACGCTGCCGGCCCACGCGGGGTCGATGTTCACGTACCAGATCGTCAACCAGCTGTGCCTCAAGGGCCGGGACACCCCGGGCGTGCAGGTCACGGCCAACGAGGAGTTCAAGGCCATCGAGGTGGAGCTGACCCGCTCCGACGGCAAGGAGCTGAAGCTCGGCCCGCGGGCGTTCAAGGAGGGCCAGAGCTACACCTTCACGTTCTCGCAGGGCGACGGCGAGTTCTCCTACGAGGGCGTGATCCGCGGGACCTACCCGGCGGGGGACGCCTACGAGGTGCCGGTCGACTTCACGATCTTCGTCGGCGGCAACCTCGACATGCAGGTGCCGCGCGACGACATCGACCTCGACGGCGAGGTCCTGACGATGATCCTGACCCGCCCCGCGGGCAAGGCCGAGATCGAGATCTACGGGCTCGACGGGATGCTCGCGCAGCAGGAGTACACCCTCTCCGGCGAGGCGGCCGGCACGCCGATCAACCTGGAGTGGGACGCCCTGCGCGGCGAGGTGGTCAAGATGGTCGTGCGCGGGTACGACAAGTGGGGCTTCTACGTCCAGGAGGACATCACCCCCTGGAGCCTGGAGATCCCCCACGACGACGTGCACTTCGAGACCGGCAAGTACGACATCCTCGACAGCGAGAAGCCCAAGCTCGACCGGGCCTTCGCCGACATCATGGAGAAGGTCGATCAGTACGGGCAGATCGTCGAGGTCAAGCTGTTCATCGGCGGCTACACCGACACGGTCTCGGACCGCGGCTACAACCAGACGCTGTCCAACAACCGGGCCAAGTCGATCGCGCGCTACTTCCGCGACAAGGGCTTCGACCGGCCGATCTACTTCCAGGGCTTCGGCGAGGACGCGCTGGCGGTGGAGACCGACGACGGCGTCGAGGAGATCCGCAACCGGCGCGCGGTGTACCTGCTGGCCGCGTGGCCGCCGCGGCCGGGCAAGAACTTCCCGCGCGGCAACTGGCAGCAGCTGTAGCGGGGCACGGGATGCGACGGCGGCTGGTGGGGTGGATCATCGCGGCCCTGGCGCTGGGCGTGGCCGGGCCCGCGGCGGGGTCCGGGCGCGACGCGATGGCCGAGATCCCCTCGATCCTCGAGGACCTGGAGCGCGAGACGCACACCGTGTGGACCGACGCGCGCCCGATGGTGATCGCGGTCACGATCGCGCGCCGCGAGGCCGGGCTGGAGACCACCGCCGAGATCACGTTCGTGTCCCACGCCGGGGTGATCGACGCCACGATGGTGGTGCTCGGCGACGAGCTGCCGACGACCCACCTGCAGCGCCGCGAGGAGGACACCCCCCAGTCCGAGCGCGCCCGCTGGGAGCAGCAGTTCGCGGTGCTGCGCAAGTTCCGCTGGCACCACTGCAACGGGGAGTGGCTCGAGATCTGCGCGCTGCCGCGGCCGGAGGACCTCGGGGTCGGCGAGGCGCTGTACCTGACCCTCGAGGTCGAGCGCCGCACCCCGCTGCTGATCCTGCGCCACAGCGAGGGGGACGCCGCCTGCCGGCTCGACCGCCGCGGGACCGTCCATCCATTCTTCGAGGAGGGGCCGTGATCGATCGGGAGCGGAGCGCGGTGGGCCGCGCGCGCCGGAGCCTGGCGGCGCTGCTCGCCGGCGCGATCGTGGCGATCGTGCCCGGGGTCGGGCAGGCGTTCCAGGCGCGGGTGCGGAGCAACACGATCCTGCAGGGGCAGGACCGGCCCGCGCTGGTGATCGTGCCGGGCTTCGAGGTGCGTCAGATCAAGCTGGACCTGACCGCCGGGGACCTGCGCGTCAAGCGCAGCCACGGGGCCGCCGGGGCCCGCGACGAGATCGTCTTCGAGTGGGACCAGGGGGTCGGCAAGCGCGACTACACCGGGGAGCTGACCGTGATCGACGGCTCCGGGACCGAGAGCTTCATGGAGCTGACCTTCTCGATCACGGTCACCGGGGCCCTCGAGGTCCAGGTGCCGCGGGAGAGGGTCGATCTGGACACCCACACGCTCGAGGTGATCATGTCGCGCCCGGCGGGCAAGGTCGAGATCACCGTGATCGACGACACCGGCGCGGTGGTCGACGCCCGCGAGATCCCGTTCGCCGGCGAGGCGCCCGGGACGCCGCTGCCGTGCCGCTGGGAGCAGGGCGACCAGACCGTGATCCGGATCGACGTGCGGGGCTTCGATCAGCAGGACTTCTGGGCCGGCGTGGAGCTCAGCCCGTGGTGGGTCGAGATCCCCCACGAGGAGATCGTGTTCGACACCGGCAAGTACGACGTGCGCGCAGACCAGGCGCCCAAGGTCGACCACTCCTACCAGCTGATCGACGAGGCGGTCCAGAAGTACGGCCACCTGGTGCAGGTCGACCTCTACGTCGTGGGCTACACCGACACCCAGGGCAGCCCGGCGAGCAACCGCACGCTCAGCGAGAACCGCGCCCGCTCGATCGCCCGTGAGCTGAAGCGCCGCGGGTTCTCGGGCCAGGTGTACTACCAGGGCTTCGGCGAGGACATCCTGGCGGTGCCGACCCCCGACGAGACCGACGAGGAGCGCAACCGCCGCGCGGTCTACATCCTCGCCGCCGAGATGCCGCCGATCTCGCCCGGGATCCCCGAGCAGAACTGGAAGCAGCTGTGATCCGCTCACCGATGACCGTGCTGGTCCTCCTCGCGTGGCTGCTCCCCGGCGCCGCCGCGGCGCAGGACGACGTGGACAACGACGGCGACGGGGCCACCGAGCTCGGCGGCGACTGCGACGACACCAACCCCGACATCGGGCCGGGCTCCGAGGAGCTGTGCAACGGCATCGACGACGACTGCGACGACTTCATCGACGAGGACTTCGACGAGGACGGCGACGGCACCGGCGACTGCTACGACGACGACGGCGACGGGGCCACCGAGGAGCAGGGGGACTGCGACGACACCGATCCGCAGCGCGGCCCGACGATCCCCGAGGCGTGCAACGGGATCGACGACGACTGCGACGGCGTGATCGACGAGGGCTTCGACGGCACCGCGGCGTCGTACCCGGCCAACGGGACCAGCGACTGCGTCGACGACGACGGCGACCTGTTCAGCGAGATCGAGGGCGACTGCGACGACCTCGACCCGGCGGTCCACGGCGGTGCGGTCGAGGACTGCGAGGACGACCTGGACAACGACTGCGACCAGGCGATCGACTTCGAGGACCACGACTGCCTGATCCAGGCCGAGAACCAGTCCGGGATCATCTGCGAGTGCGAGGGCCCCGAGGAGGCGTCGCGGCGGGCGCCGGCCCCCGGCGGGGGCTTGCTCGCGCTGCTCGCGATCTCGGGCCTCGCCGTGCGGCGCTGGCGACGCGCGCCCTGACGATCACACCGCGAAGCCCACGAAGAACCCGTACCCCAGGTGCATCTCGCTGACGTCCGGGTCGCTGCCGGAGGGCACCAGCTCGCCGTCCGGATCGGCCACCAGGTAGCGGTGGAACGAGCCGGAGACGCGCAGCCGCATCCCCAGCAGGAAGTCGTGCTCGAGCTGGACGTGGAGGCCGTACTCGCCGTCGAGCCCGAAGGTCCGGCGGGCGACGCCGTCGAGGACCACGGGGGGGCCGAAGGCGAGGCCGAGGTCGAAAGAGAACCCCAGCTCGCGGACGGCCTTGCGGTGCACGTCGAAGCGGGTCCGTAGCTGGGTCCCGACGGCGAACTGGTGGGCCGGGCGGACCTGGCGCGCGACGCCGTCGTCGGCGTCGGAGTCGACGACGTAGGTGGCGACGCGGTCGTGCTGGTAGCCGGCGAACACGGTCCAGTCGAGGTGCTTGGCCGGGACGCGGACGCCGCTGCGGATCGACGAACGGTAGGCCCCGACGGGGCCCTGGACCCGGGTGATCACGACGTCGTCGGTGGTCTCGAGATCGCGCCACGCGCCGTAGGGCGCCACGTCCATCCGGCCCTCGAGGACCCACAGCTCCACGGGGGACAGCTGCGCGCGCAGGTCGAGGCTGAGCTTGGCGCCGCTGACCTCGCCCTCCACCGGGGAGCCGGGGAGCCGTCGCATCCGGTCGCCGCCGTCCGCCGGCTCGGCGTCGTACAGGTAGGCGCCCGAGTGCAGGCCGGTCTCCAGCCGCAGCCACCGGCCGTCGCGGTCCAGCTGCCGGTCGCGGAACTCCCGGGCCAGCCGCTGTGAGCGCTCCTTGGCCCGCTGGCGCTGGCGCTCCCGCTCGGCCCTGCGCTCGGCCTGCTCGCGTTCCCGCTCGCGCTGGCGCTCCAGCTGGGCCCACTCCAGCCCCATGGCCTTCTCCACCAGGCTGCGCAGCGACGTGGCGATCGCCAGCTGGCCGGCGTCGAGCACGTCGCGGGCCAGCAGCGCGTCCAGCGCGTTCAGCGCCTCGGGGTAGCGCTGCTCGTCCACCAGCTGCTGGATCCGCTGCAGCTCGCTGTCCACGTCGAACGGGGCGATGTCGGGGCCGACCAGGTCGGGCGGGGGAGGGGTGGCGCGCCCCGCGGCCGGCACGACGACGACGGTGGCCAGGAGGAGAAGGGATAGGAGGGTACGCCAGACCATGTCGACCTCGGACCTCCACGGGACGCGCTGGTCGGGTCCGACACAACCGGACAGAAAAGGTTCCGTGTAGGGGGCCGGCGTTCAGCTGCGAGGCCCCGCCTCGCCAGCCGCAACGCCGGCAGAGAACGCCGCGACGCGAGCGTCGCCGGCGTTCTCAGAAGTAGACGCCGACCTGGCCGGTAACCGTCAATTGCCAGTTGACGACGTTGCCGCCGAAGACCTCGAGCCCGAGGCGCAGCTCGGGCCGCCGCGGCAGGTCCAGCGCCAGCCCGACGATCCCCCCGCCACCCAGTGCGACATCGGTGTCGCCGTAGACCGTGGTCTGGCCGACGATCCCGAGGTAGGGGCGGATCACCGAGAACTTGAACGCGTACTTGACCCCGATGCGGCTCATCGGCAGCAGCACCGCCGAGTAGCGGTCGATCTCGCCGCGGCGGATCCCCAGCGAGATGGCCACGTCCATGTACAGCCCGGCGATGATCCGGAACTCGCCGACGGCGATCACCGTGCCGTACTGGAAGTCCCACTCGTCGCGCGGCGCGATCAGCGTGGTGAACCCCCCCCCGATCGACAGCCCGCCGCGCGGCCCCCACAGGGCCCGCTCCTCCTCGCTGCGGCTGCGCGAGCGCTCCCGCTCGGTGAGCTCGAACTCCCCGGTCGCGGGGTCGAACAGCGACACCTGGGCCTGCTCGCCGGCGCGGACCACGATCACCTGCTCGGCGCCGTGATCGAAGGCCAGCTGGCGCAGCTGCGGCGCCACCACGCGACCCAGGTCGGGCTCGCGCCCGCCGTCCAGCACCGCCTCGAGGAACCCCGCGCCGGTGAGCAGCACCAGCTGCCCGCCCGGGACCAGCTCGACCTGCAGGCTGTGGACCGCGCCGGCGACGTCCCGCCACTGGATCAGGTGGGTCCCGGGGACCAGCTCGCGCGGGGTCGCGGGGAACCCGGTCCAGGTGGTGGAGTCGATCCGGATCTCCTGGATCGTCCCGGTCGGATCGCCCAGCCACAGCCGGGTCGGCGGGTGGTGCAGGACGTCCTTGCTGGCGTCGAGGAACGCCTGCTGCGGCGGGGGCGGGAACCGATCGTCCCACGGCCGCGAGGGGTCCGCCGAGAGGGTCCGGGTGAACGCCTCGCGCGCGGCGGCCGGCCCCTCGACGTAGAACGCCGCGAGGCCGTGGAAGAACGTCAGGTCGCCGAGCTTGCCCTCGGGGAGGAACCCGGAGAGGCAGGGCAGCATCGCCTCGGCCCGCTCGAAGGCCTCGATCGCCGCGGGGTACTCCATGTCCGAGAACTGCGCCATCCCCTGATCGATCGCCTCGAGCACGACGTCGGGGGGGGCCGGCTCGCCGGGGCAGGCCTCGACCAGGATGTCGCCGTAGGCGCGCAGCGTGTCGTCCGCGGTGGCGGGGAACACCTCGGCCACCGGCAGCACGCTGCGCGGTGGGGTGACGCGCCGCTCCATGCGCTTGCGCAGCTGCTCGGCCTCGGCCCGCGCGGCGTCGTCGACACCGGGGCCGTAGATCATGATCCGCACCGGCTCGGGGGCCAGCGCCTCGCCGAGCGCGGCCCCGGCGACCGCCGGCCAGGCGGACGCAGCGAGCAGCGCGATCAGCGCGCACGCCACCCGCATCATCGGCTCCCGCAGGCCGCGCCGGCGTCGAAGTCCCAGCACAGTTTGGTCCCGCCCTCGGGGACCTCGACGGTCACCGTGGCCTCGTCCCCGCGCGCGGCGTGGAACACGACCTCGTGGGACCCGGTGGTGGTTGGCCGCGCCAGGATCGGGTTGCCGCCCCAGTCCTGGCCGTCGACGTAGACGTGGTCGCACCACGGCCGGCAGTCGATCGACAGCGTCGCGGGGCTGGCCGCCGCGGCCTGCGGGTCGGCCTGCGTGGCCGGCTCCACCGGCGGCAGCGGGGTGCGGCCGTCCCGGGGCGTGGACCCCTCGGCGGCGTCGGGTCCGCCCGCCTCGACCACCACCGGCGGCTCCACCGGGATCTCGTCGGTGCCCGCGATCCCCCCGCCGCCGGGCCGCGACGACAGGTCGGCGCTGTGCTTCTCGGCGCGCTCGGCCCGCCGCTCGGCGCGGTCGGCGCGGGCCTGCTCGCGCGCGGCGATGCGCTCGTAGCGCCGCTGCTGGACCTCCAGCTCGTCGCCTCGCTGGTACCAGCCCATGGCCCAGCCGAGGACCACCGCGATCAGGATCACCCCGGGCACCACGATGAGAGGCCACCGGGCGCGGCGCTGCGGCGCGGCCAGCTCCCCCGAGATCGGCGGCACGGTCAGCGACTGGGTCGACGGCCGGTAGGCCACCGTCTCCACGTCGTGGCTGGGCAGCGAGCCGCTGGGCGTCGGCGGCGCGTAGGTGTCGCCCGCGGGGAGCCCCGCGGCGTCGCCGGCCTCGTCGTCGATCCACTCCATGAAGTCGGCCAGCGTGGTCTCCGCGGGGAAGCCGCGCAGCACGTCGGTCAGCTCGCGCTCGACCATCCGCGCGCTCTGCGGCCGGTCGGCGGGGTCCTTGGCCGTCAGGCGCTGCAGCAGATCGGCCAGGTAGGGCACGTGCTCCTCGACCCAGGCGTTCTGCTCGGCCATCGGCGCGCGGGCCACCTGGTGGGCGATCTGCAGCAGGTTGTCGCCGTGGAACAGGGGCTCGCCGCGCAGCATCTCGTACAGGATCGATCCGAGGCTGAACAGGTCCGACGCCGGGGTCAGCTCCTTGCAGGTGACCTGCTCGGGCGACATGTAGGCCGGGGTGCCCTTGACCTCGACGGTGCTGGACTGGAACAGGTTGGCGTCGGACTTGGCCAGCCCGAAGTCGGCGACCATCGCCTGGCCCGAGCGGCTGATCAGGATGTTGCCGGGCTTCAGGTCGCGGTGGATCAGCCCCACCGCGCTGCCGTCCTCGTCGGCCATCCCGTGGGCGTAGGACAGCCCCCGCGCCACGTCGGCGAGGATCTGGACGGTGAACTTGACCGGGATCGAGACCCCGCGGCGGCGGCAGCGGGCCAGCACGTCGCTCAGCGTCAGCCCGTCGACGTACTCCATCACGATGTAGAAGCTGCCCTGGCTCTCGTAGAACTCCAGCACGTCGACCACGTTGGGGTGGCTCAGCCGGCCGCCCAGGCGGGCCTCGTTGACCAGGGCCCGCATCATGCGGTCCTTGCCGTCCTCCTTGTCGATCCGGATGTGCTTGATCGCCACCGGGCGGGAGAACCCCAGCGGCCCCTCGAGCACGGCGCGGTAGACCCGCGCCATCCCGCCCTCGCCGATCACGTCGGTGATGCGGTAGCGGCCGAACCGGCTGCCGACCAGGTCGTCACTCGGGGTGCTCATCGTGTCCGTCCGCGGCCATCATACCGCGAGGCGTGTTGCGGTTCGTGAACGTTGCTGTCCTTGCGTTCTACAGAGGGGTCAGGCCCAGCCGGCGCAGGTGGCGGGTCAGCCGCAGCAGGGGCAGGCCGACGATGCTGCTCTCGTCCTCGCCGTCGATCCGCTCGACGAGCCAGACCCCCAGGGACTCCAGCTTGTACGAGCCGGCGCAGTCCAGCGGGCGGTCGAGCTCGACGTAGCGGGCGATCTCGTCCGCGGTCAGGTCGCGGAACGTCAGGCGGGTCTCGTCGTGGTCCACGATCTCGGCGCCGTCGCGGCCGTCGATCAGCGCCAGCCCGGTGACCAGCCGGTGGGTCCGGCCCGACAGCCGCTGCAGCTGGGCGCGGGCCCCCTCGGCGGTGCCGGGCTTGGTCACGATCGCGCCGTCGACGGCCAGCACCTGGTCGGAGCCGATCACCACCGCCCCGGGGTGCAGCGCCGCCACCGAGCGGGCCTTGCGCAGCGACAGCGTCCGCACGATCGCCACCGGATCGGTCTCGTCGCCGACCTCCTCGTCGCCGCGCGGCGCGTCCACCTCGAAGGGCAGCCCCAGCCGCTCCATCAGGGCCCGGCGGTAGCGGGAGGTCGAGGCCAGGACCAGGGGCGGGTTCACGCGTCGCCCTCGTCGCCGGGGGCCTCGTCGCGCAGGCCGTAGCGCTTCAGCAGCGTGAACAGGTGCTGCCGCGAGATGCCGCTGCGCCGGGCGGCCTCGCTGACGTTGCCGCCGCTGGCCTCGAGGACCTCCTCGAGGTAGCGCTTCTCGTAGTGCTCCAGCACCGCGGCCTTGTAGTCGCGGAACGGGCGGCCGGTGTCGAACTCGGCGCCGCCGGTGCGGCGCGACAGCGGCCCGACGACCAGGTCCTCGGCGGTGAGCCGCTCGCCCTCGGCCAGCGCCACCGCGCGGCGGATCACGTTGTCGAGCTCGCGCACGTTGCCCGGCCAGTCGTGGGCGGTCAGCACCGCCAGCGCGGCCTCGTCGAGGCGACGGGCCGGGGAGTCGGACTCCGCGGCGCTGCGCGCCAGGAAGAACTCGGCGAGCAGCGGGACGTCCTCGAGCCGGCGGCGCAGCGGCGGCAGCTCGATCTGGACCACCCCGAGCCGGTAGTACAGGTCCTCGCGGAACTGGCCGCGCTCGACCATCTGCTCCAGGTTGCGGTTGCTCGCCGCGATCAGCCGGAAGTCCACCGCGGTGGGCGTCGACGAGCCCACCGGCCGGACCTCGCCCTCCTCGAGCACGGTCAGCAGCCGCGGCTGCAGCGACAGCGGCAGCTCGCCGATCTCGTCGAGGAAGATCGTGCCCCCCGCGGCGGCCTCGAACAGCCCCACGCGGGCGCGGTCGGCCCCGGTGAAGGCGCCCTTGACGTGCCCGAACAGCTCGCTCTCGATCAGCCCCTCGGGCAGCGCCCCGCAGTTGACCTGGACGAAGTCCTTGCGCTGGCTGGCCTGGTGCATCGCCTTGGCCACGCAGGTCTTGCCGGTGCCGGTCTCGCCGCTGATCAGCACCGGGACCTTGCGCGCCGCGATGCGGCCCACGAGGTCGAGGACCTCGAGCATCGGCTCGGAGCGGCCCAGCACGGTGCCGGTGATGTCCACCGGCGTGACGTCCACCGCCCGCGACTCGCCGAGCCGGTGCACGAGGATCGCGGTCTGGCCGATCTCGATCGTGTCGCCGTCCTCGAGGAACGCCTCCACCACGCGGTGGCCGCCCAGCACGGTGCCGTTGGTGCTGCGGCGGTCGATCAGCCGCGCGCGCCCCGGCTCCAGCCGGATCTCGCAGTGCCGCGCGCTGAGCGCCGGGTCGTCGATCGCCAGGTCGCACCAGCCCTCGCGGCCGATCAGCGTGACCTTGGACAGCGGCCCCACCGTCTTGCCCTGGGCCGGGCCGGCGGTGACCTCCAGGTGGCAGATCGGCAGGTCCACCGACGCCGGCGCGGTCAGCTTCAGCAGCGTCGAGAGGGGGACGGTCTTGCCGGCATCCTGGGTCATCGATGAGCTCCGGGCGGGGAGTTTCGCACGCGCCGGTGGCGTGAACAACCCGCGCGGCGGGGATCAGGGCTCGTACCAGGGGCACAGCCGCTGGGGCACGGCGAAGCTGTGGGCGAACGCGTTCTGCAGCGGCGGCCCCACCGGCACCTGGGCGGCGAAGGTCCCGTCGCCGTTGCCCGCGAAGTAGTAGATCTGCGTCGGGTAGACGCCGTAGTCGACCTCGTCGTAGCCGGCCATCACGTCGAGATCGCCGTCGAAGTCGAAGTCGAAGACCCGCGCCGAGCCGGTGCGCCCCGGCTCGTCCGAGCCGCTCTCGGTGCCGGGGTTGATGTCGAACGCCTCGCTGTACGACTGGCTGAAGCTCCCGGGTCCGGTGCCGGGGTAGAGCCACGCCTGGCCGGGGTCGCCGTCGTCGTCGAGGCCCATGATCACGTCGCCGATCAGGTCGCCGTCGAAGTCCCCGAACAGCATCGAGTTGGCCGGGGACTGCGAGTAGTTCTGGTTGTGGGTGAAGATCGAGACGGGGTCCTGGAACGTGCCGTCGCCGTTGCCCGCCAGGTAGTACACCGGCATCGGAGAGTTGCCCCCGCTGGCGTAGTGCCCCATCACCAGGTCCTTGACCCCGTCGCCGGTGATCTCCACCGCCTGGTAGGCCCGCACCAGCCCCCACTGCCCGGCGATCCAGGTGGTGATGTCGGCGGCCTCGACGCGGGTGAAGGCGCAGTCGTTGCCCGGCTGGTCGCTCTGGGCGCACGTGCTGTTGTGGATGTCGCCGTTGTTGAGGTAGGTCACGAAGTTGGCCGACTGGTAGTAGTCCGGCCGCACCGACTCCAGCGCCACCACGTCGAACTTGTCGTCCCCGTTCACGTCCGCGACGATGCCGTAGATCGAGCTCTCCACCTCGCCGAGGTAGATCTGCGCCCAGTTGAGGGGGTCGTCGAAGCGGTAGAAGAACCACACCTGCCGCAGGCCGGTCTTGGGATCGGCGTCGGTGTGGGCGATGAAGTCCATGATCCCGTTGCCGTCGAAGTCGGCGATGTCGAACCCGGTGTAGTTCGTGCCGACGTTCTGGCCGATCGTCTCCCAGCTCTGGAACGTCCCGTCGCGGTTGCTCAGCACGTACTGGATCGTGCCCACGTCGTCCCGCACGAGGATGAACTCGGGGTAGGGGTCCCGCGGGTAGGGATCGTAGGGGTCGTCGATCCCGTCGTCGTCGGTGTCCTTCTTGAGCGGATCGCTGACGCGGCAGTCGTCCCCGTAGACCAGCTCCTCCCAGTCGAAGATCCCGTCGTCGTCGTCGTCGGGGTCCCCGTTGTCGCCGACCCCGTCGCCGTCGGTGTCGAGGCACTCGGTGGGGTCGTCGGGGAACGCGTCCTCGCTGTCGGGGCAGCCGTCCCCGTCGCTGTCGACCTCGCCGGTGTCGTCGTCCCCGCTGTCGTCGTCGCCGCTGTCGTCGTCGGCGTCGTCGTCGTCGGCGGTGTCGTCGTC
>CAZOYV010000025.1:0-46310 GCA_964584075.1 uncultured Rickettsiales bacterium
TCCACATTTTGGCGCACTTTGCGACAGAAAGTGGAACTCGGGCGGGGGGGGGCGGAGGGGGTCAGGGCTCGGGCGGGAACACCAGCGGGACCTTCGCGATCGCGATGCCGTGCTCGGGTGGGGGGAACGCGAGCTGCTCGATGCGGTCGCAGAGGCAGGCCTCGACGGCGGGGTCGTTCAGCGAGGTCCTCGAGATCCGGGCCGTCGAGACGGTGCCGTCGCCGGTGATCACGAACTTCACCACGACCTTCCCGCCGCGGCGTTCGCCCCCGCCCGGCCGCTCGCGGTAGCACGCCCGCCGCGCCGGCGCGTCCTGATCCAGCACGCGCTGCACGTCCTCGATCGCCAGCGCGCCGAGCAGGACCACCTCCGACAGCTCCCGGTCGGCGCGGGCGAAGCCGGCCGGCGTCGGCGGCGGGGGCTCGTGGAGCGGGACCGGCGGCCAGGTCGCGCCGGACACCGGGCCCTGGTCCGACGCCCGGAGGCGCTCCCAGAGCGAATCCTCCGTGCACATCGGTCCCGCGCTGCGGCGGTACTCCTCGTCCAGCGTCCGCTCGAGCGTCGAGCGAGGAGCCCGTGCCTGGACGAACGCCCCCTCGAAGCGCTCCACGGCCGGGTCCTGCTGGTGGAAGAGCCACCCCGCCCACCAGCACAGGGCCACCAGCCCGGGCAGGACCGCCGCCGCCGGGAGCCCGATCCAGCGCCACCTCCGGAGCGGCCTTCGCGCGCGCATCGCCCCGCCCCTCAGCTCGCGCTGAACACGAACGGGTAGCTCACGACCACCGAGCCGCCGCCAGGCGGTGCCGGGAAGACCAGCTTCTCGATGACCTCGAGGATCGCCTGCTCCAGCGTCTCGTCGTTCACCGTGCTGGAGCTGATCTCGGCCTTCTCGACCGTGCCGTCGGCGGCGATCGTGAACTCCACCACCACCTTGCCGGCCAGGCCGGGGTCGGCCTGCAGGCACTTCTGGTAGCAGTGCCGGATCATCGGCAGCCGCTGCTTGATCACCGAGTCGATCTGGGTCCGGTCCAGCGAGCCCATGATCATCGGGGAGGACACCGACGGCGCGGCGCGACCGCGGCCCCGGGTCCCCAGGCCGCCGAGGCCCTCGGCGGTGCTTCCGCCCCCCATGCCGCTGCCGCGGGCGCCGAGGCCCCCGCTACCATAGCCGCTGCCGCCGGCGCCGTAGCCCTGTAGCGACCCGACGATGCCGGCGCTCTGGGACTTGGCCATCTTGACGCCCACGGCGTGGTCCGAGACCCCCTCGGGCAGCGGCAGCGGCTGGCGCACGGTCTGCTCGGGGGCGCCGTCGGCGCGGACGACGCGGTCCACGGCGACGAACGAGGTGTGGCGGGTCAGCAGGTTGTAGTCCAGCCCCAGCTCGGTGACCTCGGCGACGCGGTCGGGGTCGGTGCCGATGGCCTCGAGGTCGTCGAGGCGACGGATCCGGTGGCGGGCCCACAGGTAGCGAAGCGCCTCGAGGTCCTCGTCGATCACCGCATCGGCGACGTCGATCTCGGTGGACACCGGCCCGTCGGCGGCCATCCCGCGGATCGTGACGCGGCCGGTGGGCTCGCCGTCGTACTTGCCGAACACCACGATCGGGCGGCTGGCGAACAGGTCGGGCACCGCGGGTGGCTCCACGAGGTAGGCGTCGAAGCCGTCGAACTCCACGTCGATGCCCTGCAGCACCGGCGACGAGACGTACTCGGCGAAGCGGTCCGCGACCGCCGCCGCCTCCACCCCGTCGAGGGCCACGAACGGCTCGCCCATCCCCGCGTGGGCCAGCCCCTCGATCAGGAACCGGTTGACCCCGCTGCCGATCCCGAACGGGAACAGGTTGGCCTCGCCCAGCCGCCTGCGCACGATCTCGAAGGCCTCCTCCTCGACCGCCACGTAGCCGTCGGTGGCGACCACCACGATCCGCGACCGCCCGTCGTCGGGGCGGGGCAGGTCCAGCGCGGTGGTCAGCGCCGGGAGCAGCTCGGTGCCGCCCCCGCCGCGCATCTGCTCGAAGGTGCGCAGCGCCTTGTCGACGTTCTCCTCGGTCGCCGGCAGCGACTCCGGCGAGTACAGCGCCGAGCCGCCGGCGAAGAACAGGATGTTGAAGGTGTCGATCGAGCGCAGGGACTCCAGGTTCTGGCGCATCAGCTCCTTGCTGGTCTCCAGCGGGAAGCCGTGCATCGAGCCCGAGACGTCGAGGATGTAGATGTACTCGCGCGGGACCACGTCCTCGACCTCGACCCGCCGCGGGGGCTCGACCATCAGCAGGAAGAACGACTCGTCCTCGCCGGGGAACAGCATCAGGCCGCTCTCGATGCGGTCCTCGGCCAGGGCGTAGCGCAGCACGAAGTCGCGGTTGCCGGCCTCGACGTCCTCGGGCACCCGCACCGCCGCCTCCTGAGCGCCGAAGTAGTCGACGTCGACGAAGTGGCTGGGCGAGAACATCTTGGCGATCGGGATCCCGCTGTACAGCGACAGGTCGAGGCCGAAGGTGTGCAGCGCGGCCTCGCCCTCGTGGAGGTACGGGTTCTCGATCCACGCCTCGTCCGGCCCGGCCTCGGCGGCGGTCTCGGCGCCGTAGCGCGGCCCCACCACCGTGGGGTACACGAACTCGTACAGCCCGTCGGTGGGCACCAGCAGCTCGGTGTAACGCAGCTCCACCGTGACCTCGTCGCCGGGCAGGATGTTGCCCACGCTGATCTGGAACACGTTGGGCCGCTGCTGCTCCAGCAGCGACGCGGTGCGACCCTCGTCGAGGGCCTGCTCGTAGGTCTCGCGGGCCTCCTGGCGCTCCTGGATCTCGGCCTCGATCACCCGCTCGCCGACCGTCATCGTCATCCCGTGGACCGCGGCGCGGGTCGACCCCGGGAAGACGTAGATCGCCTCGAGCGTGGCGTCGCCCTCGTTGGCGTACTCCTGGTGGACCGTGACGTCGGCGATCACGCCGGCGATGTCCACCTCGGCCCAGGTCCGCTTCAGCGGCAGCGCACCGGTGGCGTCGTCCCCGGCGGGCACGAAGAAGTACGGCGAGAGCGTGCGATCCTCATCGTCGCGGTCCGGGTCCGCCCCGGCGATGCGGGTCGGGGCGAGGGCCAGCGTCGAGACGAGGAGGGCCCCCAGGACGGCACGTCGTCCGGTGATACGCGGGGTCATGGCTCGAACCTGCTCTCGGGCGCTCCATACTAATCAGTATGTTCACCCGGCAGGCCTCATACTCGCAAGTATGCAGATGTGAAATGATCGTCAAGTCCGGCGCGGGATCACAGCCGGGACGCCCACAGCGCCGCGCTGATGTCGTCGGTGGCGCCGCGCAGCACCGCCTCGGCGACCAGGTCCTGGCAGCACACGGTGGCGCCGGCGTCGCGGTGCACCAGCTCGGCCATCACCCCCTCGTCGACCGAGCCCCACAGGCCGTCGGTGCAGACCAGCAGCTGGTCGCGCGGGCGGAGCGTGACGTGGACCATCTCGACGTCGAGGTGCTCGTCGCGCCCCACCGAGCGGGTGATGTGGTTCTTGCGCCTGCTGTGGATCATCTGCTCGGCGCTGAGCGTGCCCTGGTCGAACATCAGGTTGACCAGCGTGTGGTCGCGGGTCAGGTGCATCAGCCAGCCGTCGCGCAGCAGGTACCCGCGGCTGTCCCCGACGTGCGCGACCCAGGCGTGGGACAGCCCGAGCGTCAGCGCCGCGCACAGCGTGGTGGTCCCGCCGCGACCGCTGCGGTACAGCTGGTGCACGTCGCGGTTGGCGCCGTCGATCGCGCCCTTGAACAGCCACGGCAGGTACCGCGGGTCGCTGCACCGCCCCCGCCGGATGCTCCACTCCAGGCGCGAGAACAGCGAACGCAGCGCCACCCGGCTGGCGCGGTCGCTGCGGGCGTGGCTGCCGACCCCGTCGGCCACCGCCACGATGGTGACCCCCGGCGCCAGCTCGGTGCAGTCCGCCGCGTCCTGGTTGATCTCCTGGCCGACGCCGCGGCAGGTCGCCTGCCCGAAGGTGACGTGCGGGTTGTCCGGGCGGGGGCCCGTGGTGTCCCAGGTCGCCGGATCGGGCCGCCTGCGCTCGACCGTGATCTCCGTGATCCTCACCGTGGCTCCTCCGCGCTGCCTACCAGGCAGATGGACCCTCCCGACCGGAGGATAGGCGAGGAGCCGGCGCTTCGATGACAGGCTTGGTGAACTGCGTGGAGAACGGGCTGCTAGTCCCCTGTCTCAGGAGTCCGTTGCGTTTGTCGGCGAGCAATCGCGGCGGCTGGCAAGTCGCGAGGAGGGAGCATACTCTGACGTATGTGACCGACGAGCGGCGCAGCCAGACGTCGTGAGGGCCGTCGAAAAACGTGACGGACTCCTGAGACAGGGGACTAGAAGGGCGCGATGGGCTCGATCACCGGCACGAACTCCTCGTACGCGGCAGGGATCTCGACGACGCCGACGTCGTCGATCAGCGTGAAGAAGTCGAACGGCGCGACGGTGGAGCGTTGCACGAAGCGCACCTGCACGCGGTGCCCGCGGAGGAACGGCTCGCTGATGTCGATCGCCTGGAACACCGGCACGCCGGGGTACCCCATGTCGTCGCCGATCTCCGGGCAGCCCTCGATCGGCTCGTCCCAGCTGGCCAGCCCGGGGCGGTGCCCGCCGGTGACCACCGGGATCTCGTAGTACGTCGCGGTGGTGAACGCGTCGTCGAGGTCGAGGACCTCGATCCCCAGCTCGATCCCGCGGTCGTCGACCTCGGACAGCTGGCTGAACAGCAGGTGCGGGGCCGCCGGCAGGAACGGGTCGCTGGTGATCTGGACCCACCCGCTGCCGTCGTCGACGGTGACCTGCAGCGCCAGCGCGTGCTGGCCGTGCAGGTCGATGCGCTCCTCGCCGCTGCGGGTCGAGAAGCTGGTGCCCTCGAGCACGTTCTGGGCGATGCCGAACTTGATCTCGCTGACCACCGTCTGCCCGGGCGCGCCCCAGTCCGCCAGGTCGCCGGACTCGAAGTCGTCGATCGGCTTGGCCTCGCCGGCCAGGAACATCCCGACGTCCGGCTCGGGCCAGTGGATCCCCGGGTCGGCGTAGTCGGTGCCGTCGGCCAGCGGAGCCGCCCCCTCGCAGCCGGCGCAGGCCAGCAGGATCGAGGTCGCGGCGATCGTCAAGAACTTGTGAAACATGGGTCATCCCCTCGCAGGCGGGCGGAGCTTCTACCACGCGCGCGGGGACGGAATCAACGGTTTTCGCGGGGGCTCAGCGCGGGGGCTCAGCAGCCGGCGGCGATGTTGATCAGCGGGTTGCGGTCCTCGCACTCGAGGCCGATGCTGGGATACAGCACGTCGTTGTACAGACCCGGCTGCCACCACTCCGGATCGCCGTCCTGGTCGGAGTCGAAGTCGTTGGCGCCCGGGCCGCCGTACGGCCCCGGATCGCTGGCGCTCAGGTTGGGGTCGTAGATCGTCGGGTCGCCCGCGTCCTCCAGCGCCGACGTGCTCTCCAGGTGCAGGTCCCAGAACAGGGGGTCCCAGGCGGCGAGGTACAGCCACTGGGGGTCCTGCGAGAGGTTGCCGTTGGAGCCCGTCGGGTCGGCGATCCCCTCGTAGTCGCCGGGGATGTTGCCGTAGGTGTCGGTGTAGGTGAACGAGGCGGTCCCGGCGTCGACGCTGACGCCGCCACCGATGCCGGCGTCGTTGAACGCGATGATGCTGTTCTCGACCACCAGCACCGCGGTATCGGCGAGCAGGATCCCGCCGCCCTCCGTGCCGGCGCTGTTGCCCGCCAGCGCGGCGTTGGTGAGGGTCACGTTGGCCCCGCCGCTGATGCTGATCCCGGCGCCGTAGCCGGCCTCGTTGGCCAGGCAGATCACGTTGGTGCCGACCACCATCGCGTCGTTGACCCGGATGCAGCCGCCGTAGGTGGCGGCGCGGTTGGCCTCGATGCGGAGGTTGTCCATCGTCGTCAGCCCGCCGCCGCTGGTGACGTAGATCCCGCCGCCGACGAAGCTGTCGGTCTCGTTGAACCGGACCCACGCGTTGCGCAGCGTCAGGTTGGCGCCGCCGGTGTAGATCCCGCCCCCGTGGTTGGTGGCGGTGTTGCCCTCGACGATCAGGTTCTCGAGCACCACGGTGCCGTTGAGGCTGATCCCGCCGCCCCACGGGGCGGTGTTGTCGCGGACGACGACGTCCTCCATCGGGCCGGTGCCGTTCTGCAGGTACAGCCCGCCGCCGCCCCCGTCCGAGGTGTTGTCGTGGATCACCACGTGGTGCATCTCGGGGCTCCCCGAGACGTACATCCCGCCTCCACCACTGGACGCGTAGTTCCCGTGGACGACAAGGGTGTCGAGGATCGGGCTGGCGCTGGTGATCCGCAGTCCACCTCCGCCCCCGTTGGTCTTGTTGCCCCCGGTGATCGACAGCCCCTTGATCTGGCTGGGCAGGCCCCCGTCATTCTGGATCGTCAGCACCGTGCCGGAGCCGGGGCCCTCGAGGATCGTCTGGGTCGGACCGGTCAAGCCGAGCAGGCGCAGGTCCTTGTTGTCGATCAGGATGCTCCCCACGTAGCTGCCGGGGTTCAGGCAGATCGCGCTGCCGGGCGCCGCCGCGTCGATCGCGGCCTGGACGTCGTCCCCGGCGGAGAGGGTCACCGTGCAGGTGTGGCAGTCGTTGTCGATCAGCCCGCTGCAGTCGTTGTCGTTGTAGTCGCCGCAGACCTCGAGGGCCCCGGGGGAGAACCAGATCGAGCCGTCGTTGCAGTCCCCCTGGCACTCGGTGTAGCCGTCGCCGTCGTTGTCGACCTCGTTGCTCGCGGCGACCATGTCGCAGTTGTTGTTCGGGTTGCCGTCGCAGATCTCCGCGGCCCCCGGGTGGACGTGGGGGTTGGCCTCGTCGCAGTCGCCGAGGCACTCGGTGTACCCGTCCCCGTCGCGGTCGAGATCGTCGGGGTCGAGGATCCCGTCGCAGTCGTTGTCCGGGATCCCGTCGCAGGTCTCGCTGGCCCCGCTGTGGACCGCCGCGTTGCCGTCGTCGCAGTCGCCGTCGCACGGGGTCTCGTTGTCCCCGTCGAGGTCCATGTCGGACAGGTCGTCGGTCCCGTCGCAGTCGTTGTCCGGTATCCCGTCGCAGATCTCCGGCGCCCCGGGGTAGACCTCGTCGTTGCCGTCGTCGCAGTCGCCGCCGCACTCGGCGTGGCCGTCGCCGTCGTCGTCGATGTCGGTGGGATCGTCGATCCCGTCGCAGTTGTTGTCCGGGATCCCGTCACAGTCCTCGGGCGCTCCCGGGTGGACGGCGGCGTTGCCGTCGTCGCAGTCCCCGCCGCACTCGGAGATGAAGTCCCCGTCGTCGTCGTCCTCGTTGTCGTCGATCTGGCCGTCGCAGTCGTTGTCGGTGAAGCCATCGCAGATCAGCGGGGCGCCGGGGTAGACGTCGGTGTTGCCGTCGTCGCAGTCGCCGTCGCAGACACGGTAGGTGTCGCCGTCGTCGTCGTCCTCGATGCCCGGGACGAACCCGTTGCAGTCGTTGTCCTCCCCGTCGCACTGCTCCGCGGCGCCCGGGTACGTCAGGTCGTTGCCGTCGTCGCACTCGTTGCAGGCCAGGTAGCCGTCTCCGTCGTCGTCCACCTCGTTGGGCCCCGGCCCACCCTGGCAGTCGTTGTCCAGCCCGTCGCAGATCTCCGGCTTGCCCTGGCCGACCTGGGGGTTGGTGTCGTCGCAGTCCCCCTGGCACTCGTTCTGGCCGTCGTTGTCGTTGTCGATCTCGTGCAGGTCGTTGATCCCGTCGCAGTCGTTGTCCAGGACCCCGTCGCAGACCTCGGAGGCACCCGGGTGGACGTCGGGGTTGCCGTCGTTGCAGTCGACGTCGCCGCTGCCGTCGTCGCACGCGAGGTAGTCGTCCCCGTCGTTGTCCTGCTCGCTGGGCAGCATCACCCCGTCGCAGTTGGTGTCGACGCCGTCGCAGACCTCGGCCTCGCCGGGGTTGACGTCGCCGTCGCCGTCGTCGCACTCGGCGCAGGCGAGCCAGCCGTCCCCGTCGACGTCGACCTCGTCGGCCTGGGGGCCGCCCTGGCAGTCGTTGTCCAGCCCGTCGCACAGCTCGGGGAAGCCCTGGCCGACGGTGGGCTCGCCGTCGTCGCAGTCCCCGTCGCAGGCCATCTGGCCGTCGTTGTCGAGGTCCTGCTCGTCCACCGGCACGCCGCCGTCGCAGTCGGTGTCCTTGCCGTCACAGGCCTCGGCCGCCCCGGGGTAGACGCTGGCGTCGTTGTCGTCGCAGTCGCCGGCGCAGGCGTTGTAGCCGTCGCCGTCGTTGTCCACGCCGGTGTCCTCGTCGATCTGGCCGTCGCAGTCGTTGTCCTTGTTGTCGCACAGCTCGGGGAACCCGTCGCCGATCGTGGCGTCGCTGTCGACGCAGTCCCCGGCGCAGACCATCTGCCCGTCGCCGTCGGCGTCGACCTCGTTGCCCTGGGGGCTGCCGCTGCAGTCGTTGTCCTTGCCGTCGCACAGCTCGGCGAACCCGTCGCCGACGGCGGCGTCGCCGTCGTCGCAGTCGCCGGCGCACTCGGTCTGGCCGTCCCCGTCGCCGTCGAGCTCGTCGGGGTCCTGGACCGTGTCGCAGTTGTTGTCCGGCACGCCGTCGCAGACCTCGGGCGCGCCGGGGTGCACGTCCCCGTCCCCGTCGTCGCAGTCGTCCTCGCAGATCATGTAGCCGTCGCCGTCGGCGTCGGCCTCGTTGGCCGCCGGCCCGCCGGCGCAGTCGGTGTCCAGCCCGTCGCAGATCTCGTTGGCCCCGGGGAACACCGTGGCGTTGGTGTCGTCGCAGTCGTTGCAGGCCAGGAAACCGTCCCCGTCGGCGTCGACCTCGTCGGCCGCGGGCGAGCCGCTGCAGTCGTTGTCCAGCCCGTCGCACAGCTCCGGGAAGCCGTCGCCGATCGTGTCGTCGCCGTCGTCGCAGTCCCCGGCGCAGGCCATCTGGCCGTCGCCGTCGAGGTCCTGCTCGTCGACGGGCACGCCGCCGTCGCAGTCGCTGTCCTTGCCGTCGCAGATCTCGGTCGCCCCGGGGTAGACGTCGGCGTCGGTGTCGTCGCAGTCCCCCTGGCACGCGGCGATCCCGTCGCCGTCGTTGTCCGTGGCGGTGTCCTCGTCGATCTGCCCGTCGCAGTCGTTGTCCACGTTGTCGCACAGCTCGGGGAACCCGTCGCCGACGGTGGCGTCGCCGTCGTCGCAGTCGCCCTCGCAGACCATCTGGCCGTCGAGGTCGGCGTCCGCCTCGTCGGCCCCGAGGCTGCCGTCGCAGTCGTTGTCCTTGCCGTCGCACAGCTCGGGGGCACCCGGGTAGACCGTGGCGTCGGAGCCGTCGCAGTCGCCGTCGCAGACCATCACGCCGTCGCCGTCGCCGTCCTGCTCGTTGGCCGGCAGCACGCCGTCGCAGTCGCTGTCCTTGCCGTCGCAGATCTCGGTGGCCCCGGGGTAGACGCTGGCGTCGGTGTCGTCGCAGTCCCCGTCGCAGGCGGTGATCCCGTCCCCGTCGCCGTCGTTGCCGGTGTCCTCGTCGATCGTCCCGTCGCAGTCGTTGTCGATCCCGTCACACTGCTCGGGGAACCCGTCGCCGACGGTGGCGTCGCCGTCGTCGCAGTCGCCCGCGCAGACCATCTGGCCGTCGCCGTCGGCGTCCACCTCGTCGGGCCCCGGGGCGCCGCTGCAGTCGGTGTCGAGCCCGTCGCACTCCTCGCTGGCGCCGGGGTTCACCGCGGCGTTGTCGTCGTCGCAGTCCTCGGTCTCGTCGTAGCCGTCGCCGTCGGCGTCGATCGGGCCGGTGTCGTCGTCGCCGGTGTCGTCGTCGCTGCCGGTGTCGTCGTCGCCGGTGTCGTCGTCGCCGGTGTCGTCGTCTCCGGTGTCGTCGTCTCCGGTGTCGTCGTCTCCGGTGTCGTCGTCGCCCACGTCGTCGTCGCCGAGGGCATCCTCGAGATCGGGCAGCGGGCAGCCGGCGAACGCCAGCGCCGCGCCGAGGAGCAACAGGATCGGGATGCGCATCACCACCTCCCCGAGAGCATCAGGCTGGCGCCGGTGGCGGCCCCGCTCCGCTCGTCGATCTCGACGCCCACGCCGGCGGTGGCCCGGGGGCCCTTGCTGCCGGCGATCCACACCGGGATCCCCGCCGCCGCGGTGGCCCCGCCGACCCCGGCGATCACGAACCCCACGGTGCGCCCCGTGCGGGCCTGCTCGTAGTCGTCGAGCAGGGCGTCGTACTGGCTGTTGTCGGCCTCGACCTGGCCGTAGATGTCGTTGGCCGCGCCGGTCTGGACGCCGCCGATGATCGCGCCCACGGCCCCTGCCACCGCGCCGGCGATGACCAGGATCGGGCCGGGGTTGGGCTTGCCCAGCGAGGCCCCCGCGGTGGGGGACTTGCCCGGCCGGGTTCGGTCGCGCGTCCCCTTGTCGCCGCGGTCGACGGTGGTCCCGGCGCCGGGGATCTCGCGGACCTCGCCGGTGGCGGCGTGGAAGCGGTAGATCCGCCCGAACGCCGGCTCGACGACGTAGGCCTCCTCGTCCCCGCTGCGCTGCAGGAAGGCCGCCAGCGCCGCGCCGATCGCCTCGGAGCCCTCCTTGCCGGCCAGGAACCCGTCCACCTGCTCGCGCAGCGGGATCAGCCGGATCGTCCCCCCGGGGGGGAACACCACCGCGACGCGCAGCACGTCGCCGTCGGCGTCCCGGGTGGTGACCTGGTGCAGCCCCGGCCGGGCCTTTCCATTGGCCGGGAACGGCCCGCCGTCGAGCAGCAGATCGGCGGCCTCGGCGGCACCGAACGCCGGCCACACCGTGGTCTCCTCGGCCCGCAGGGCCTCGAGCACCGCGCTGTTGAACACCTGCTGCGGGTCGGGCGGGTAGTTCTCGTCCCACTTGATCCCCGCGTCGAACACCGCCGCCATCTGGAACGCCTGCCCGGCCGCCGCGCGGTCGCCGGTGGCGTACAGCGCGTAGCCCCGCAGGAACGCCGCCCGCGACAGCGCCGCGGGGTCCACCGGCGGTGCGATGCAGGCCAGGGAGTCGGTCAGCGGCGCCAGGATGTCCACGGCGCGCTGCAGCTCGACGAGGTCGACCGCCTCCTCGGCGCGGGCCACCAGATCGTCCAGCTTCAGGTCACCGATCTCGGTGGGGCACAGCGTCGCCTCGCCCCCCGCCGGCCACAGGTCCGCGTTTCCGAACACCGACTCCGCCAGCGGCTCGGCGCGCACCACCTCCCCGGGGGCGTACCCCATCCGCGCCGCCACCTGCTCGCGGGCCTGCGCCGCCTGCGCCTCGCTGGCCTCGCCGACGTACAGCACCAACGCCTCGTCCCCGGCCCACGCCGGTGCGACCGCAGCGATCGCGATCGCCAGCGCCCCGATCGCCGCGGACACGCCGCCTGTCTGGCTCCACTTGCTCATCACTGCACTCGCTCCCCGTCGCCCGCCCCCCCCCGCGCGCGACCGCGTCTGGAAGGCCGATCATCCCGCACTGCGCGCCCGACGTCCACGATCGTGCGCACGGCTTTATTGAAGGAGCGGCGGCGAGCCGCTATCATCGCGCGCCGCGAGCGGAGAAGAGGGTCGACCCCCGGAGGATCGAGATGAACGCCACCACCCGATGGATCGCGGCGACCGCGGTCGCGGCAGCCCTGCTCGGCCTCACGGCCTGCCAGGACTACGCCCTGACGCGGCCCGAGGTCACCGACGTGTTCTTCCAGGACCCACCGTCCGCGGTGGACATCCTGCTGATCGTCGACAACTCGTGCTCGATGATGGACGAGCAGACCAAGCTCTCGGCGGGCTTCCAGGAGTTCGTGACCTACTTCGAGTTCGCCGACGTGGACTACCACATCGGGGTGGTCACGACCGACACCGCCGACCCCAACCAGAGCGGCCGGCTGCGGGGCTCGACCAAGTGGATCGAGCCCTCGACCGCGGACGCCGCCACGGTGTTCCAGCAGAACGTGATGGTCGGCACCACCGGGTCGGGCTCGGAGAAGGGCCTCGACGCGGCGCGCAAGGCCCTCGGTCCCGAGCTGGCCAGCGGCTACAACGCCGGCTTCCTGCGCGAGGACGCCTACCTGTCGCTGATCTTCGTCTCCGACGAGGAGGACTACTCCAGCGAGCCGGTGGGCAACTACATCAACTTCTTCTGGTCGCTCAAGGGCGAGCGAGAACGGGGCTCGTTCAACGCCTCGGCCCTCGTCGGGGCCGACGACAGCGGGGCCCCCGCCGACTGCGGGGACACCGCCGACCCGTACAGCGGGGCCAACGCCGCGCACCGCTACGTGGACGTGGCGGCCCAGACCGGCGGGGTGGTGCGCAGCATCTGCAGCGACGACTTCGCCCCGATCATCACCGAGATGGGGCTCAACACCAGCCGGCTGACCGACCGCTTCCAGCTGACCAGCGCCCCCGACCCGCACTCCATCGAGGTCGACCTGACCAAGGAGGGCGAGGACGAGCCGATCCGGATCGAGTCCGACGACGCCGACCACGCCTGGGAGTACCGGCTGGAGAGCGAGGGCGAGGAGGAGACCTACTGGATCGTGTTCGTCAACCAGTTCCCGCCGGTCAACTCGAAGATCGTGGTGCGCTACGACCTGGGCGACGGCGCCCCGATCGACGGCGACGACGACGACGAGTAGGGAGGAGGCCACGATGACGACCCGGACCATCATCCTGACGATCCTGGCGGCCGCGGCCGCCCTGCTGGCCCTCTCGATCGGCTGCCCCCCGACCACCGGCCCCGCCGAGGGCGAGTGCCTCGACGACGGCGACTGCAGCCTCGAGGGCGTGCTCCAGGCCTGCGTCGACGGCGCCTGCGAGGAGGTCGACTGCCTGGTCAACACCGACTGCCCGCTGGCCCACCACTGCGACGACGGCGCGTGCGCCCAGGGCTGCGAGGGCGACGGCGACTGCCTCTCCGGCTACCACTGCGACGGCGGCGCGTGCGTCGAGTCCGAGTGCCGCTCCACGGTGCTGGACTGCTACGCCGGCCAGTTCTGCCAGGGCGGCACCTGCGTCGACGCCGGGTTCCCCACCTGCGTGACCTGCGACGCCGACGACATCTCCGACGTGATCGTCAACGACAACGGCACGCCGTTCAACCCGATGGACGACTACGCCGAGGGCAGCTACGCCTGCGGCGGGGTCGGCAACTACTGCCTCAGCGGCTACCCCGACGGCGTGGACTACTGCTCGGAGGCCTGCACCCACACCGACCAGTGCCCGGCGGCCTTCGAGTGCATCCCGATCGTGGACGGCAACAACAACGAGATCGGGCGCAACTGCATCGGGCCGTGTGAGGACATGTAGGGGTCCTGCCCTGGGGGGGGCACCGAACAGGCAACGGACGTCTGGCTATCCCGTACATTCCGACGGAGACGTGTGGGTCTCGGACCCCGGGCGGGGGGGAGCCCGTCGCTGGTCGAGGGTGCCATTGCTGCCGGGAGCGCAACAAGGCCAAGCTCGTCGGGCTCCGCCCTCCTCGTGGCCGCGACACTCCGCGTCGCGGCCGGCCTTGACCCGCTCCCGGCAGCAATGGCGTTCGATAGGTGGGCGACGGGCTCGTCTGCCCCCCCAAAGCAGGGTTCGATTCCCACACGTCTCCGCCACCGCGGAATCGATGCCAGGAGTCGGGCTCCCTGTCCGGCGACCTACCGGTCGATCCCGATCCCCTTGTGCAGGCTCTGCATCACGTTGTCGCCGAACGCCTCGTGGTACCAGTTGCGGTCGTTGCCCACGATCTCGTGGCCGGTGTTGTACTCGTCGTCGCCGCCGCCGAGGTCGAGGAACGCGCCGCAGAGCTTCTGCCACTGGCTGCCGTCGCGGACCACGCCGTAGTACGCGTCGCCCTGGGCGCCGTCGTCGTTGTAGACGTCGTCGCCGCCGATGTTGATCAGGAACGTGTCGGCCCAGGCGTAGGCGTAGCCGTAGTGGAACTGGCCGCCGTAGGTGTCGTTGCCGCCGTGGTCGAGGGTCCAGCCGATGGACGCGTCGTAGCCCCAGCCGCCCGAGGCCCACGACGAGTGGATCGTGTCGTCACCGTCCTCCTCGATCAGCAGGTTGGTGCCCATGTGCGGGGACGCCGAGGGGCCCCACCAGAAGCTGGCGTAGGAGTCGTTGCCGCCGCCGTCGTAGAGGAAGCCGAACCCGTAGACGTAGCCCAGCGCCATGGTCATGTTGTCGCCGAGGTGCACGTCGTCGCCCTCGCCGAGGTCCACCAGCGCGCCCATCCCGCCCATCCAGGTGGCGCCGTTGATCCACTCGTGGCGGTAGCCGTGTCCGCAGCCCTGGGACCAGCTCATGTAGTGGGCGTTCTCGCCGTCGTTGTACGGCTGGTCCCCGGGGGTCATCTCGTACCAGTTGGGGTAGCCCGGCTCGGGCAGGTAGGGATCGAGGGCCTGGTAGTAGCTGAGGTACTCGTCGTGGCCCTCGAGATCGAGCAGCAGCCCGTGGCCCTTGGCGCGGCCGTTGCCCTGGCCGACGACGTACAGCCCGTAGAAGTCGTCGCCCTCGGTGTCCACCGCCACGCCGACACCGAACATCGCCGCGCCGATCCCGCCGTAGCCCACGCGGTACTGGTCGCTGCCGCCGCGGTCGAGCAGCGCGCCGACGCCGAACTGGGCCCCGCCCTGGGCGTGGACCGAGGCGCGGTAGGTGTCGTCGCCGGCGGCGTCGACCAGCACGCCGACACCGAACAGCCCGTAGCCCTGGGTGTAGCCGAACGCGGGGTCGAAGACGTCCGAGGCCTCCAGCGAGCCGTCCTCGATGTCCGGCGTGTCGGGGCCGTACTGGTCGTCGCCCGCGCCGTCGACGACCACCGCGGCCGACATCCAGTACTCCTGGGTCGCGGCGTACTGCCCGTGGTAGGTGTCCGCCCCGCCGACGTCGACGAGCAGCACCACGTCGTCGAGCTCATCGGCGCCGTACGCGTCGTCCGCCTCCCCCGTCCGGATCACGATCCGCCCGTGGGGCGTGAGCAGGTCGATCCCCGGGGAGTCGAACGGCGCGGGCATCGCCACCGCCACCCGGTCGGCGGCGTCGGCGACGGCGATCCCGGCCTCCATGAAGCGCCGCAGGTCGACGGTGTCGGCGTGCTCCTCGAGGTAGGCCAGGGTCCCCGCCGACGCCGGCGCGAACGAGGCGACGGTGCGGTTGGACAGATCGTCGTCCTGCAGCCACCCGTGCAGCCCGTCCACGATCTCGCCGTCCGCCCCGGCCAGCGCCTCCTGCTTGAGCAGGTTGGCCTCGCCGATGCTCAGCACCAGCGCCGCCAGCGCCTGCTGCCAGTCCTGCGGGTAGTCGGCGATCGCCGCCTTGACCGCGTCGGTGTCGGCGTCGGTCCAGGCGTCCACCTCGGGCGCCCCGCCGTAGGGGTTGGGCAGCCCGTGCAGCCCGCGCAGCGCCTGCAGCAGCACCAGCCCGCCGGACAGGTCGTAGTCCGCCGAGCGGCGGCCGTCCTTCTCCAGCTCGTCGTAGTACGTCTCGGTGTGGGAGAACGCCGTGACGTCCTGGACCAGGTGGCCCAGCACCGGCTCGCCGAGGACGACGCCCTCGGCGCTGAACGCCAGCTCGCCCTGGTAGCAGTAGCCCGCCTCCGGGACCAGGTGCGGGTGGATCCGGATGCTGAGGCCCTCGTCCTCGTTGTCCGAGATCCAGCTGTTGACGAACAGGTTGTCCACGTTCCACTCGGTGTGGAACCGCAGGTCGTCCACCGTCCAGCCGTGGTGGCCCAGCCCGTCGGGGCCGGTGAACTCCTCGGGCAGCTCGTACGCGCCGGTGCAGTCCACGGGGACCACATCGGCGGCCTCGACCACCGCCGGGGTGATCGGGTCCTCGGGGGGCGGCCCGGGGGGCGCGTCGTCGTCGTCGGTGTCGGTCGGGCAGCCGGGCGCCGCGAGCAGCAGCGCCAGGGCCAGCGTCATCAGCCGGGTGCGGTCCATCGTTCCCTCGTCTCGCGAAGACGAGGGGGATTCTTGCCCATCCGGGCGGGTCCGTCGAGGCTCTAGTCCCCTGTCTCAGGAGTCCGTCACGTTTTTCGACGGCCCTCACGACGTCTGGCTGCGCCGCTCGTCGGTCACATACGTCAGAGTATGCTCCCTCCTCGCGACTTGCCAGCCGCCGCGATTGCTCGCCGACAAACGCAACGGACTCCTGAGACAGGGGACTAGGTGCCCGAGGGCTCCCCGGCCAGCAGCACCCGGGCGTCCACCACCGTCAGCCCCTCGGGGTGGACGATCACCGGGTTGAGGTCCATCGACCGGATCTCCGGGTAGGACTCGATCAGCTCCGAGACGATCTTGAGCAGCCGCACGATCGCCTTCCGATCCGCCGGCGTGCGGCCGCGGTAGCCGTCGAGCAGCTTGACGCCGTGGATGTCCTCGATCATGTGCCGCGCGGTGCGGTCGGAGATCGGCAGCACGCGGAACACCACGTCCTGCAGCAGCTCCACGAGCACGCCCCCGAGGCCGAACAGGATCACCGGCCCGAACTGGTCGTCGACCTTGGTGCCGACGATGACCTCCACGCCGGGCTTCGCCATCGGCGTGATCAGCACGCCGCGGATCTCGGCGTCGGGATCGTGCCTGCGCGCCCCGGCGAGGATCCGGTCGTAGGCACGCCGCACCGCCACGTCGCCCTCGATCCCCAGCTGGACCCCGTCGGCGTCGCTCTTGTGCAGGATCTGCGGGGAGACGACCTTCATCGCCACCGGCTTGCGGAACCGCCGGGCGACCCGCACCGCCTCGTCGGGATCGGCGGCCAGCACCTCCTGGGGTACGTCGGCGCCGTGCAGCGCGATCAGCTCCTTGGCCTCGGTCTCCAGCAGCGCGCTGCGCCCCTCGGCCCTCGCCGCGGCGATGATCTCCTCGCCCCGCGGCCGGGCCTTGGCCCGCCAGTCGAACACGAAGTTGGCGCTCGCCTGGTAGCTCTGCAGGTGGCGCCCGTACTCGTGGAGCACGCCGATGCAGCGGCAGGCGACCTCCACGGAGTCGTTCACCGGGATGTGGTAGTGGCGCAGGATGTCGATGGCGTGGGGCCTGGCGAACTTGTACAGCGAGTGCACCACGATCGGCTTGCGCAGCTCCGCGACCATCTGGCCCATCTGGTGCGCGGCCAGCTCCTCGGCGTAGGCCAGCTCCTCGGCGAACCGGATCCCGTAGCCCCCGAACAGCCCCACGAGCAGCAGCCCGCCGACCTTGTGGTCCTGCAGCAGCACGCGGGCACACTCGGCGAACAGCTCGGGGTGGGCGTCGGTGGCGCCGGCGACGTCGATCGGGTTGAGCACCGACGCGGCGGGGGGCAGCAGCGCCCGCAGCCGCGCGGTGGTGCGCTCGCCGAGCTCGGCGATCTCGACCCCCAGATCGGTCAGGACGTCGGCGGCGATGGTGGCGTGGCCTCCCCCGTCGGCGAGGATCGCCACGCCGTGTCTGCGGATCGGCGGCAGGCTGGCCAGCGCCTCCGCGGCGGGGAGCAGCTCGTCGGAGTCCTCGACCACCACGATCCCGGCACGCTGGAACGCGGTGCGCGCCACCTGCGACATCCCGGCCAGCGCCCCGGTGTGCGACCCCGCCGCGCTCGCCCCCCGCTCGGAGCGGCCGCTCTTGAGCATCACCACCGGCTTGTGCCGCGTGGTCTCGTACGCCACCTGCAGGAACGCGCGCCCGTCGCGCATCCCCTCGACGTACATCAGGATCGCCCGCGTGCGCTCGTCGTCGCGCAGGTACTCCAGGTACTCGTGGTAGCCGATGTCGGCCTCGTTGCCCACGCCCACGTAGTGGGTGAAGCCCTGCTTGCTCTTCACCGAGGCCTCGGTGATCAGCGACAGCGCCATGTTGCCGCTCTGGGTCAGCAGCGCGATGTCCCCCCGCGGGACCCCGCGGATCCCGGCCAGGTTCATGTGGCTGTGGACGTTCATCATCCCCGAGGTGTTGGGCCCGATCAGCCGCACCCCGCCCTCGCGGGCGACGGCCACCATCTCCTCCTCGAGCCGCTTGCCCTCGGGGCCCACCTCGCCGAACCCGCCGGCGACCACCACCGCCCCGGCGACGCCCTTGGCCGCGCAGTCGCGCAGCACGTCCGGGATCGTCCTCGCCGGCGTGGTGATCAGCGCCAGGTCGATGTCCCCCTCCACGTCGCGCAGCGAGGCGTGGCAGGGCAGCCCGAGGACGCTCTGCTCGCGGGGGTTGATCGCGTGGATCTCCCCCTCGTAGCGCTCCTCGAGCAGGGTCCGGATCGCCTGGTAGCCGCGCTTGGTCGGGGTCCGCGAGGCCCCCACCACGGCCACCGAGCGGGCTTGGAACAGTCGCTGCAGGCTCATCTCTGGTCTACCGTCCTCGGTACGTCGGGGTCCGCTTCTCGGCGAAGGCGTCGACGCCCTCCTGCCAGTCCTCGGTGGTCATGCACGCCAGGATCGCCTCGGTCTCGGCCAGCAGCACCGTCTCCAGATCGCGGCCCGGCGCCGCCTGGATCAGCTGCTTGGCGAACGCCATCGAGATCGGGGCCTTCCCGGCGTAGGTGTGGGCCAGCCGCAGCGCCTCGGGCAGCAGCCGGTCCAGCGGGTACGAGGCCCGCGCCAGCCCCGCCGCCACCGCCGCCGGACCGTCCAGCACCTCGCCGGAGTAGACCAGGTGCTTGGCCTTCGCGATGCCCACCAGCCGCGTCAGGTGCGCGGTCACCCCGCCGCCGACGAAGGTGCCCAGTCCGGTCTCCGGGAAGGCGATCGTGGCGGAGTCGGCGACCAGCACCACGTCGCAGTTGAGCGCCATCTCGGCGCCCGCCCCGCGGGCAGGTCCGTTGATCGCCGCGATCACCGGCCCGGGCCACTCGTACAGCTGCCGCGTGGTGTCGTGGGCCAGCGTGACGTACTGCCGCCTCTGCCACGGCGTGCGCGTGCCGGCGGCGTGCTCCTTGAGATCGGCCCCGGCACAGAACGCCGGCTTGTCGCCCCCGGGCCGGCGGCGCACCGAGCCGGTCAGCACCAGCGCGCGGACGCCGTCGTCGGCCGCCGCGGCGCGCAGCGCGTCCTGCAGCTCGAGGTACATCTGCTCGATCACGGCGTTCATCCGCTCGGGGCGGTTCAGGCGCACGATCGCCACCGGGCCGTCCCGCTCGACGAGGATCGTCTCGTAGCTCATGGGTCCCCCGTCGCCGCCCCTGCTGGGCGGCGTCAGTCGTCGTCCCGCGGATCGCCGATCGGGATCACCAGCACCGAGGTCCGCGAGCGGCGGATCACCGCCGCGGCGGTGGTCCCGATCACCTTGGGCCGGAAGCCGCGCATCCCGTGGGAGCCGATCACCACCACGTCGTAGGGCGCCTCGCCCAGCTGCCGCAGGATCCCCCGCCGCGCGCGGTCCTCGACCAGCTCGAAGGTCACCCGCCGGCCGATCCCGCTGTACTGCTCCACCAGATCGGCGCCGCGCGCGCTGGCGTGGGCCGTGACCTTGTCGCGCAGCTGCCGGGCCAGCTCCGCCGGCGACTCGTGGACCACCGCCCGGGAGTAGGCCCCCAGCGGCAGCCGCCAGCAGTGGATCACGTCGATCCGCACGTCGGGCGCCGAGACCGCCCCGGCGGCGTGCATCAGCTCGTCGGCGTAGCCCGAGAACTCGGTGGCGACCAGCACCCGGTCGTAGCCGCCGACCGCGTCGCCCCCCGGCCGCGCGACCAGCAGCGGACGATCGGTCTGGCGCGCGACCCGCGCCGCCACGCTGCCCAGCCCGCCGCCGTCCTCGCGGGTCTGGCCCTTGTCGCCGAGCACGATCAGGTCCACGTCGTGGTCCCGCGCCGCGGCGAGGAGCCCCCGGGCCGGGGTCCCGTCGATCAGCACCCGCTCGGTGGGCACGCCACGGCCCCGGTAGCGCCGATCGAGCTCGTCCAGCGCGTCGCTCTCGAGGCCACGCTGGATCCGGGCCAGCTCGTCGAACTGGGCCTCGATGTCGCCGTGGGCGTCGTCCTCGAAGGTGGGCGGCCGCGGCAGGTCGCAGACCCGCGCCAGCACCACCGACGCGCCGCGGTGGCGGGCCAGCTCGAGGGCCTGCTCGAGCCCGGCCCGGGAGGCCTCGGAGAAGTCCACGCCGACCAGGATCCGCTTGATCTCCATGGGGCACCTCGCGCCGATCATGATGGACCCTGCGAGGAGGCGTGTCACCCGCGGGCCCCGTCGCCGGGCACCTGGATCGCGCACCCGCTGTACAATGGGCCGTCCGCGTCGCGGGACCCGGCTCCCGGAGGGACGGCGCTTGCGAACCATGATGCGACGACTCCAGGCCGCGGCGATCGGCGCCGCGCTGGTCACCCTCGGCGGACTGCCGCTCGCCGTCGCCGCGCCGGCCCACGGCCAGCCCGCGCCGGCGACGGCGGCCCTGCCACCGGCCCCCCTGGGCCAGGCTCCGCTGGTCACCGCCGATCCGCCACCCCCGGCGGAGGACGGCGGGGACGACGACGACTCGGCGCAGCCGGCGGCCGCGGCGCCCGCGCCCGCTCCCGCCCCCCCGGCGTCCCAGCTCAGCGCCGAGCAGCTCCGCGCGCAGATCGCCGCGCTGGAGCTGCTGCTGGGCGGCAAGGCACCCCCCGAGACCGACGTCTCCGCGCTGTTCCGCGTGGACGTCCGCGATCGCGCGGCGGTGGCCTCCCGGGTGGACGCGCTGCGCCGCGGGATCGACGCCCGCACCTCCGAGCGGGACGCGCTCGCGGCGCTGCAGGAGGCCGGCGACGACGACTCCGCCGCGGGGGACGACGACTCCGCCGGGGCGCCGGCCCCCGGCCTCACGCCGGAACAGATCGCCCGCCTCGAGCGGCTCGAGCTGCTGCTGGAGCGCGACGGCCTGCGGCTGGCGTTCCTGGTGCTGCCCGCCGAGGAGCGGGCCGCGATCCTCGACGCGATCGTCGAGCGCCGCGAGCTGGCCACCGAGCGCGCCGCGGCCGACGCCTCCCGCCGGCAGGCCGAGGAGGCCGCCCGCCGGGCCGAGGAGGCACGCAAGGCGGCCGAGGAGCAGGCCGCCGCGGTCCGCTCGCGGGCGCTGCGCGAGCTGGCCGAGGAGCGGGCCCGGGCCGAGCAGGCGCGCTACGAGATCGCGTCTCGCCGCAGCGCCGGCGCCGACGAGCGGTTCTCCCGCGCCGAGGCCACCGCCGAGGCCCAGGACTGGGCCCGCCGCGCCGAGGCCCGCGTCGCCGCCGAGGAGCTCTCCGAGGACGAGGCGATGGCGCTCTACGAGGAGTCCGTCGACCTGCTGCAGACGGCCCGCGAGGACCTGCGCGCCGCGCTGGACGACCTGGGCGCCCCGTCGGGCTACGCGGTCTACGACCCGGAGATCGACCCGTTCGCCGCCCCCTACCTGCAGCACCCGCTGGAGCGCGCCGAGCTGCTCCAGGTGGTCGAGGCCGTGGAGGCGGAGCGCGACGAGGCCCGGACCGAGGAGCGGGGCTGGCGCTGGGAGCGGATCGACACCGCGTCGGCGCTGGTGATCCGGCTCGACGACGCGCGGCTGGCGCTGCTGCCGCGGCTGGGCAAGGCCGACCGCGCCGAGCTGCTCAGCGCCAGCCGCACCGGGCTGGGCCAGGCCGCCGACGAGATCCGCCACCTGGGGCTGATGAGCCGCTGGTACGTGCGCTGCCGCTACCGCGACCTGCGCGCGGTCCCCGGCTGGATGGTGGACACCCTCGGTCGCAGCGCCACGCGCTGGAGCGCGATCCTGCTGCTGCTGGTCGCGATCGGCTCGATCTGGTCGTTCCGCAACCGCAAGGACCTGCTGACCCGATTCAACAAGTGGGTCCGCGCCGAGGCCCGGGAGCGCGCACGCGAACGGCTCGGGCTGCGCATCAACCGCTGGGTCAACACCCTCGGCGTCGACCTCGGGATCTGGATCTCGGTGTGGTTCTTCGTGGTGCTCACGCGGCGCCTCACCGACGCCGCGGAGATCCAGCTGCTGGAACGCCTGGCGCTGACCTACGCCGCCTACCGCTTCCTGCGCGGCTCGACCCACGCGCTGATCCTCTCGGCGGTGTCGTTCACGCGCCGCAAGGTCACCCCCGAGACCAGCGAGCGGATCCTGCGCTCGGTGCGGCTGGTGGGGCGCTACGCCCTCGCGGTGGCGCTGGTGCTGGTGCTCGCCGCGACGGTGATGGGCAAGGGCTACCTGTACAACCTCGTGCTCGAGGTGTCGTGGCTCGGCGCGATCCCGATCGCGTTCGTGCTGCTGCGCCGCTGGCGCGACGACCTGTTCGACGCCTACACCCCGACCTTCCCGCGCAGCCGGCTCAACGGGACCATCGAGCGCTACCGCCAGCGCTGGACCGCGGTGTTCGTCGTGGTCCCGGCGGCGCTGCACCTCGCCGGGCGTGCGCTGTACATCTACCTGCGCGCCTGGGCGCTGCGCTTCGAGCGGATCCGCAAGGCGGTGTCGTACGTCTTCCGCCGCCGGCTGGAGACCAAGGCCGAGGCGGTGGGTCACGGCACGACCGACATCTCGACGCTGCCCGACAAGCTGCGCGAGTCGTTCCGCGCCGACGCCGAGGGCGACCTCGCGGTGGACCACCACCCGGGCATGGACAAGGTCCTGGAGCGCGTCGCCGAGTACCGCGCGGGCGGCGCCGGCTGCGCCGTGGCGCTGGTCGGCGAGCGGGGCATCGGCAAGACCGCGTGGCTCCGCGCGCTGCAGGACCGGATCGAGGATCTCCCCGTCCGCTACGCCCGCATCGAGAACTCGGTGATCAGCGAGGAGGCGGCCTGCGCCGAGCTGTCGCGGATCCTCGAGCTGCCGCGCTGCGAGGACATCGACTCGCTGACCGCCGCGATCGGGGAGCTGCCGCGCCAGGTGGTGCTGCTCGATCACTGCCAGGAGTTCGTGCTGCGCTGCGTGCGCGGCGCCGAGGGCTACGCCGCTGCCGCCCAGGTGCTGCAACGCACCGTGGGTCAGCTGGCCTGGGTCTGCTCGTTCTCCAAGCCGATCTGGGAGTACCTCGAGTTCGCCCACAGGGGCCAGAACGTGTTCGACCACGTGCAGTTCCTGCGCGGCTGGAGCGAGCAGCAGATCCTCGACCTGGTGGCCCGCCGCACCGCGCTGGCGGGCTACGTCGTGACCTTCGAGGACCTGATCGACGAGGACGTCCACGAGCTGGAGCGCGAGGCCGAGATCGCCCGCACCCAGGAGCGCTTCATCCGCCTGCTGTGGGACTACACCGACGGGATCCCGCGGCTCGCGATGTACTTCTGGCTGCGCTCGCTGGTGCCCGACGGCGAGCAGCGCTTCCGGGTGCGGCTGTTCAAGGGCCCGGTGCCCGACGATCTCGAGCACCTCCAGGAGCAGTCGCGGTTCGTGCTCAACGCCGTGGTGTCCCACGGGATGCTCAGCCTCGAGGAGGCCGTGCGGGTGCTGCAGTACACCCCCGACGAGTGCCGCTCGATCCTCGAGCTGCTGCGGGCCCGCGGCTACCTGGTGCTCGACGAGGGCCGCTACCGCCCGACCAACCACTGGGACCGCGCGGTGGTGCGCTACCTGCGCCGCAAGCACCTGCTCTACCAGTAACCCCCTTCCGACCGGGAGGTTGTCATGCCCGACGACGCCGCCAACATCCTCAACTTCGTCCGTGTCGGCGGGATCATCCCCGCCATCCTGGTGATCGCCACCACCTGGATCGTGGTGCGGCTGCTCGGCCGCTTCGTCGAGAACCTCGGCGACCGCTTCACCGAGCGGCGGCTGCTGCTCCAGCAGGTCGCCACGGTGGTGCGCTTCACCGCGTACTTCGTGGGGATCCTCTCGGCGCTGGCGCTGAGCTTCCAGCTCACCGACCAGATGCTGTTCGCCCTCGGCGGGACGATCGCCGTGGCGTTCGGCTTCGCGATGAAGGACCTGGCCGCCTCGGTCGTCGCGGGGCTGACGATCCTGTTCGACCGGCCGTTCCAGGTCGGCGACCGCGTCACGTTCGAGAGCCACTACGGCGAGATCACCAAGATCGGGCTGCGCTCGGTGCGGCTGGTCACGCTGGACGACTCGGTGGTGACGATCCCGAACAACAAGTTCCTCACCGACGCGGTGGTCTCGGGCAACGCCGGCGCCCTGGACATGCAGATCGTGACGGACTTCTACATCGGCATCGACCAGGACCTGGACCTCGCCAAGGAGATCGTGCGCGACGCGATCACGTCCAGCCGCTACACCTACCTCGGCAAGCCGTGGACGGTGCTGGTCTCGTCGGTGCTGCAGGACAGCTACTGCGCGATCCAGCTGCGGGCCAAGGTCTACGTGCTCGACGTACAGTACGAAAAAGCGCTGCAGACCGACGTCACCGAGCGCGTCCTGGGCGCGTTCCGCGCCAACGGCATCGCCCCGCCGGCGATCCTGCACCGCACCCTGCCGCCGCTGACCCCCGCCGCCCCGGCGTCCGACACCGCCGCCGCCTGATCGCGCCCCAAGCCGCGTCGATCCCGGCGCGAACTGGCACGGGGGTTGCTTTCCGATCCAGCGCGACCAGGTTCGTGGCAATATCGCCTGGACCGCACCGAGCATCACCGCTGTCGTCGAGGGTTGCTCCCCTCGCCCGGATCCCCGGAGGGCCTCGCGCCTTGACGTCGACCGCGCCGCAGCGCAAGCGCGACCGCGTGACCGCCGCCTTCGTGCAGCGCGTGCGCGAGCGGCTGGCGGCGGGCCTGCGCGTGCGCAGAGCGCTGCCCGCCGGGGGCCGTGTCGCCATCGACCGGCCGCTGCCGTACCTGGTGGTCTACCGGCGCCCTCCGTTCCGCCCCGACGCGGGCACCGACCGGCTGGTGACCGCCGAGGCGGCGTACCTCACCTGCTCGGGGGCCAGCCGCCAGCTGGCCGGCCTCCGCGCGCTGGTGCGCGCCACGGTCGAGGAGCTGCACGGCGCGTTCGGCGCGGTGCTCCTGCTGGAGGTCTGGTCCGGCGAGGCGCCGGCGACCGACGGCCCGCTGAGCACCGCGGACCTGGCGCCGCGCTTCCGCCTGCTCGCCCCCCGCCGCCAGGCCAGCCAGGAGCTGACCGGGGCGTTCGTCGACCAGCTGGCCCGCATCCGGCTGCGGGGGAGGGCCGCCGAGGTGACGGTGGCCCGGCCCCACCGGCGGACCCCGCGCAAGATGCCCCGGCTGCTCGCGCCGGAGGAGGAGACGCGCCTGGGCTGCCACTCCTACGGCCTCGAGGTCACGCCGGTGTACCGCTCCGCGCCCGACGGCGACGTGTTCCCGCGGGTGCTGCGCGACCTGCGCCACCGGCTGTCGCTGGCGCTGCGCCGCACCGCCCACGAGTTCGCCACGCGGCACACGACCCACCGGCCCCCGCACTTCCACGCGCTGGGCCGGCGGGCCACGGTCAAGGCGGTGTGGGAGGTGGACCGCCAGCTGGCCGACCTCTCCGAGCGCTTCGACCTGCTGCTGCTGGTCACGCCGCTCAACGCCGAGCCCTCGTGGCACGAGTTCCGCCGCAGCGGCTACCGGCGCGCGCCGGCGCTGCACTACCGGCCGGTGCCGTGGGACCCCGTGGAGCTCAAGCGGCGGCTGTACGCCACGCGGGTCGAGCGGGTCGAGGACCCGGCGCTGGCGGCGGTGTTCCGCGAGCGGATCATCGACCTGGACCGCCAGATCACGATGCTCCACGAGCGGGGCACGAGCCGCTTCCTGCACGAGAGCATCCAGCTGTTCGGCGGCGTCGGCGACGGCCTGCGCGACCTGGCGCTGCAGGTCCTGGCCGCGATCTCGCCGCGGGCCCGCGAGCGCGCCGCCGGGCCGCGGGTCTCGCCCACGCAGTTCGCGCTGCGCGCCGAGCAGGAGATCGCCTACCTGCGGAAGCAGCACCCCGCGCTGGCGGCGCGGGTCGAGATCCGCCCCGACGTGACGAGCCTGATGGTCTCGCACGGCAACCTGCTGATCAGCCGCCGCAGCGCGTTCCCCGCCTCGCGGGTCGACGCCCTGCTGCAGCACGAGGTCGGCACCCACGTGCTGACCTATCACAACGGCGCGGCCCAGCCGCTGCGCCAGCTGGCCAGCGGGCTGGCGGGCTACGACGCCCTGCAGGAGGGCCTGGCGGTGCTGGCCGAGTACCTCGCCGGGGGCCTCAGCCGCCCCCGGCTGCGGCTGCTCGCCGGCCGCGTCGTGGCGGCGCGCTACCTGCTCGGCGGGGCCACCTTCGGCGAGTGCTTCGGGGAGCTGTGGCGGACCCACGGGTTCTCGCGCCGCACGGCGTTCGGGATGACGGTCCGGACCTACCGCGGGGGCGGCCTGACCAAGGACGCGGTGTACCTGCGGGGCCTGCGCCAGGCGCTGGCCCACTTCGCCGGCGGCGGCGAGCTCGAGCCCCTGCTGGTGGGCAAGATCGCCGCCCGCCACGTCCCCCTGATCCGCGAGCTGCAGTGGCGCGGCGTGCTGAGGCCGGCGCCGATCCGGCCGCGCTACCTGGACGACCCCATGGCCCAAGCCCGGCTGGAGCGCCTCCGCGGGGGGCTCTCCGTGCTGGAGCTGTGCAAGAGGAGCACACGATGAAGTTCGGATTCCTGGTCAACGAGGTCGCCACCGAGCAGCCCGGGTTCACCACGATCCGGCTGGCCACGGAGGCGATCAACAAGGGCCACGAGGCCTACCTGTTCGGGGTCGGCGACCTGGCCTACGACCCCGACGAGTACGTGCGGGCCCGGGCCCGCACGGTGCGCAGCCGCCGGTTCAAGTCCAACGAGACGTTCTTCCGCGAGCTGCAGAGCAAGAAGGCGGTCACGCGGCGCATCACGGTGGACGAGCTCGACGTGCTGATGCTGCGCAACGTGCCGTCGGACGACTACCTGACCCGGCCGTGGGCCGCCACCGCCGCCACCGAGTTCGCGCGGCTGGCGATGCGCAGCGGCACGATCGTGCTCAACGACCCCAACGGGCTGGCCAAGGCCTCGTCCAAGATGTACCTGCAGCTGTTCCCCGAGGAGGTCCGCCCGCGCACGCTGGTGACCCGCTCCAACGCGGAGATCAAGGCGTTCGCCAAGGAGCTGGGGACCATCGTGCTCAAGCCCCTGCAGGGCTCGGGCGGGGCCAGCGTGTTCCTGGTGCGGCCCGACGACCTGCCCAACCTCAACCAGATGATCGACGCGGTCAGCCGCGACGGGTTCGTGATCTGCCAGGAGTACCTGACCGCCGCCGCCGAGGGCGACATGCGGCTGTTCATGATGAACGGCCGGCCGCTGCAGGTGCGCGGCAAGTACTGCGCGTTCCGCCGGGTGCGCAAGGGCGGCGACCTGCGCAGCAACCTGCACGCCGGCGGCACGCTGGCCGCCGCCGACGTGGGCCGCGACGCGCTGCGGATCGCCGAGATCGTGCGCCCCAAGCTGGTGCGCGACGGGATGTTCCTGGTGGGCCTCGACGTGGTCGGCGACAAGCTGATGGAGATCAACGTGTTCAGCCCCGGCGGGCTGGGCAGCGCCCAGAAGTTCACCAAGATCAACTTCAGCCGCACCGTGATCGGCGCGCTGGAGCGCAAGGTGAGCTACGTGGCGGACTACGGCCACAAGTTCGACAACGTCGAGCTCAACTTCCTGTAGCCCCCGCGTGGCGGGCCGCGTCGCGCAGCGCGGCGAGCTGCGCCTCGAGCTGCCCGACGAGCCGGCGCGGCGGGCGGGGCGCGCAGCGGCCCAGCACGGTGGCCGCGAGCAGCGGGAACAGCACCGAGTACTCGCCCCACACCTGCACCAGCGCGGCCTCGTCGGCGCGCTCGTACTTGCCCCACGTCACCGCCTCGCCGAAGGTGCAGCTGGACAGGCTGCCCTCCCGCTCCACGGCGGTGGAGATCTGGATCCCGCGGGACGCGCCGTGGTACTCGCGGATGCCCAGGATCTGCTGGATCGTGGGCCCGGTCTGCTGGATGAAGTTCTTGGGGCCGCCGCCGCCGAGCTCGACGAACGCGATCGGGTCCCCGCCGAACGCCAGCGCGGCGGACTGCAGGATGTCGGCCGTCGCCGAGAGCGTCACGTCGACCCCCTGGAGCGACAGCCGCGCCAGGTTCATCGCGATCGAGTGGTTGGACAGCGAGTCCCAGAACACCGGCACGCCGGCGCGCGCCGCGGCCGCGACGAAGCTGCGCTCGGGGTGCGGCGCGCGATCGGCGACCCAGCCCCCGAGCCCGGCCATGAAGTCCGCGCTGGAGAGCCCCGCCGGGGCGCCCGCGGGCCAGATCTCGCGAACGGCGCGGCGCACGATGCGGTCCTGCGCCTCGAGGGTCTCCTCCTCGCGGATCCCGATGTCGTAGATCCGGGTGTCCCCGCGGCGGGCCAGCTCGTCGTCGTCGGCGCGGGGGTGGATCGCCTTGACCGGCAGCCCGAACGCGAAGTGCAGGTCGTGGTACGCCTGCGCCCCGGTGGTACAGATCACGTCGACGAACCCGCGCTCGATCAGCTGCACCACGATCCCGCCCAGGCCGCCGGCGATGCCGGCGCCGGCGATGCCGAGCCACACCGCGTCGCCCTCGTCCACGGCGCGGCGCCACAGCCGCGCGGCGCGGTGGACCTGGCGCGCCTCGAAGCAGGTGCCGCCGATGGCGTCGACGAACGCGGCCACGTCGGCGGCGGGGTCGAGGCGCAGCGGCACGATGTCCGGCGCGCCGTGGAACGCGGAGTGGCGGGGACAGGGGGGGGATCGATCCATCGTCGGCTCCTCGGAGGCGGACCTCTCAGCTGGGGGGGAAGCGCAGCCCGATCATGCGCTGCACCAGGCGCGCCACGGTGATCGCCGAGGGCGGATCGCCGCCGCACAGCTCCATCACGTCGAGGGACACCACGCGCTTGCGCGCGAAGATCGTGCGCAGCAGGCCGTCGATCTCGTCCCAGCGGAAGCCCCCCGGGTCGGGGGTCCCGGTGGCGCGCACGAGCGACAGGTCGAGGGCGTCGACGTCGAAGGTCAGGTGGACCCGCTCGGGCAGCGCCGCGAGCGCGGCGTCGAGGTCGAACGCCCCGCTGCGCAGCCGGTGCATCGTCGCCACCGCGAGGCCCTCCGCGGCGATGCGCTCGGCCTCCCCGCGGGACAGGCTGCGGATCCCCAGCTGGAGCACCGCGTCGGTCTGCTCGCGGACGCGGGCCATCACGCACGCGTGGCTGTGGATCGTGCCGTCGTAGTGGTCGCGGAGGTCGGCGTGGGCGTCCAGCTGGATCACGCCCGCGTCGGGGTGCTGCTCGGCCACGGCGCGGAACACGCCGGCGGTCAGCGAGTGCTCCCCGCCGATCACCACCGGCCAGCCCCCGCGGGCGAGGATCGCGGCGGTCTCGCGCTGCGCCGTCGCGATCGCGTCGGCGGCGCCGACCGGCATCTCCGGGGCGGGGGCGGTGGCGATCCCGACGTGGCACGGCTCGTAGCCCAGCACCTCGTCGTAGAGCTCCACCTCGCACGACGCCTCGATCAGCGCCGCGGGGCCCCCGGCGGTGCCGGTGCCCCACGTCACGGTGCCCTCGTAGGGCAGGGGCAGCACCACCACCGCCGCGCCGGCGGCCGTCCCGGCCGAGGCCTCGGGGGCCAGCCCGAGGAACGAGCTGCGCCCGCTCACTCCGGTCTCCGGCCGGCCCCGTCACCGCGGCGCGGCCGCTGCGGCCGGGAGGGCCGCAGGTAGGTGTACTCGTCCAGGTGCCGCTCGATGCGCCGCACGAACGGGGCGGCGTCCTCCAGCGCCATCGTGCCCGCGGCGATCGCCTGCTCGACGCGGTCGCGCAGCCGCGACAGCAGCTCCCGCCGCTCGTACTGCACGTAGCCCAGCAGCTCGACGATCCGCTCCCCCTCCACCGTACGGTCGATCACGTAGCCGTTGGGACCGCTGGAGACGTGCACCACGTTGGTGTCGCCGAACAGGTTGTGCAGGTCGCCGAGCACCTCCTGGTAGGCGCCCACCAGGAAGATCCCCAGGTAGTACGGCTCGTCCTCGCGCAGCGCGTGCAGCGGCAGCACCGGGGTCGGCTCGCCCCGCCCGACGAACGACGCGATCATCCCGTCGGAGTCGCAGGTCACGTCGGCCAGCACGCCCTGGCGGTCGGGCCGCTCGTCGTGGCGGTGCAGCGGCACGATCGGGAACAGCTGGTCGATCGCCCAGTGGTCGGGCAGGGACTGGAACAGCGAGAAGTTGCAGAAGTAGATCGACGCCAGCGCGCGCTCCAGATCGGCCAGCTCCTCGGGCACGATCTCCAGGCCGCGGACGCGCTCCAGCAGCCGCCGCACGAGGATCCAGTACAGGCTCTCGACCCGCGCACGGCTGACCAGCGGCAGGGTGCCCAGGCCGAACATCATCAGCGCCTCGCGGCGGATCTGGGTCGCGTCGTGGAACACCTCGCGGTGGGCGCGCTGGTCCATCCCGTCCGCCAGCGCCGCCATCCGCTTGACGATCCGCGGCGCCGAGCGCGGGATCTCCGGGACCTCCATCCCGACGAACGGCTCGCTGGCCGACAGCGCCTCGACGACCAGCACCGAGTGGTGGGCGGCCAGCGCGCGCCCCGCCTCGGTGACCAGCGCCGGGTGGGGCAGCTGGGCCTGCTCGCAGGCCTCGTGCAGCGCCTGGACCACCACCGTGGCGTACTCCTCGACGCCGTAGTTGGCCGACGACGGGCTCTGCGAGGCGCTGCCGTCGTAGTCCACCGCCAGCCCGCCGCCCACGTCCAGGTACCCGATCGGCGCGCCGAGCCGCGAGACCTCGACGAACAGCGCCGAGGCCTCGCGCAGGCCGTCGCGGATGCAGTGGATGTCGGAGATCTGGCTGCCCAGGTGGAAGTGCAGCAGCACCAGGTCGCCCAGCGCGCGGCGCCGCTTGAGCAGCCGGACCGCCTCCACCAGCTCGTGCGACCACAGCCCGAACTTGCTGCGGTCGCCGGCCGACGACTCCCAGTGGCCGCAGCCGTGGGTCGCCAGCTTCATCCGCAGCCCGAGCAGCGGTTGGGCGTCCATCGAGCGCGCGACGTCGAGGATGAACGGCAGCTCGGCGAGCTTCTCGGCGACGAGCACGATCCGGTGGCCGAGCTTGCGGGCCGCCAGCGCGGTCTCGACGTAGTCGCGGTCCTTGAACCCGTTGCAGACGATCAGCGCCTCGGGGTCCGAGTGGAGCGCCACGGCGATCAGCAGCTCGGCCTTGGAGCCGCACTCCAGGCCGTAGTGGTGGGCGCGGCCGAGGGCGACGATGTCCTCGACGACGTGGCGGTGCTGGTTGACCTTGATCGGGTACACGCCGCGGAACGGCCCCCGGTACCCCGTGGCGGCCGCCGCCGCCTGGAACGCGCCGGCCAGGTTCTCCAGCCGCGCGCGGACGACGTCGGTGAAGCGCACCAGCACCGGCAGGTCGAGCCCGCGGATCCGGATCTCGTCGATCAGGTCCTTCAGGTCGATCTCGGTCGCCGGCGAGCTGCCGCAGAAGCAGACGTGGCCGCGCTCGCTGACGCGGAACAGGTCGCGGCTCCAGCGGTCGAGGCCGTAGAGCCGCTGGCTGTCTTCGGGACTCCAGTCCTGTACGGGCATCGGCTCCCTCGGGAGAACCGGCAGTGGCGGTTCCGGTTCGGTGGGGACCGGAAGCACGGCTTCCGGTCCAGCGGGGTTGTAGCCAGGCGACCGCGGCACGGGCCGGGCGCGCTAGAAGTCGTCGTAGTCCCGGTGGTCGTCCTCGAGGTCGTCCTCCCACTCGACGGCACGGAACCACTCCACGCGGATCCGGTCCGGACCGTCCGAGTCGAAGCGGACGATGCCCTTGGCCACCACCTCGTCGTCGACGTACTCGCACAGCTCCCGGCCCTGCTCGTCGTCGAAGACCTCGAACTCCTCGTCGTCGTCGGTGATGATCGAGCAGCGCACGACGTTGCCGCGGTCGTCCTGCTCCAGCGGCAGGACCAGCCCGCGGATCGACTTGCGCGCCTTCCAGCTGCGGCGCTCGGCATTCTCGGCGGAGCTCATCGGCACACCTCCCGTCGGACGTGGGGGCCCCACGGCGGGGTCCACGCCCGGCAGGACAGCAAGCGGCGTGCCACTCCCGGGAGGGGGACCGGGATCAGCGTCCCCGGCGGGCGGGGCGGAAGTCCTCCTTGTGCAGGCCGTGGCGGGACATCAGGTTGCGGAGCTGGCGGTCGGTGATCCCGGCCGCCCGGGCCGCCTCCCCGATCCGGCCCTGGTGCTGCTCGAGCAGCTGCTTGAGGTACACCCGCTCGATGTCCGCGACGGCGCGGCGGCGGGCCTCGCTGAGCGGCAGGTCCGTCTCGATCGGGACGGCCTCGAAGTGGTCCGAGTCGGAGAACAGCTCGTCGGGGAAGCTCTCCGGGCTCAGCATCGGGGAGTCCTCGAGGATGAAGGCCCGCTCGATCAGCCCCTCGAGCTCGCGCACGTTGCCCGGCCAGTCGTAGCGCTGGAAGGCCTCCATCACCAGCTCGTGGACGCCCTCCACGGATCGCCCGAAGTGACCGTTGAAGCGCTCGACGAAGTGCTCGACGAGCAGCGGCAGGTCGGCGCGGCGCTCGCGCAGCGGCGGGATCTCGATGCCGAAAACGTTCAGCCGGAAGTACAGGTCGCGGCGGAAGCTGCCGTCCTGCAGCGCCTCGCCGAGGTCGGCGTTGGTCGCGGCCAGGATCCGCACGTCGACCTCGATCGCGCGCTCGCCGCCGACGCGCTGCACCGTGCGGTCCTGCAGCACCTGCAGCAGCTTGACCTGCATCGCCGGGGAGATCGTGCCCACCTCGTCCAGCAGCAGCGTACCGCCCTGGGCCAGCTCGAACTTGCCCAGCTTGCGCCGCACCGCGCCGGTGAACGCCCCCTTCTCGTGGCCGAACAGCTCGCTCTCCAGCAGGGTCTCGGGGATCGCCCCGCAGTGGACGCCGATCAGCGGCCCGTCGGCGCGGTCGCTGTGGCGGTGGATCATCGAGGCCAGCACGTTCTTGCCGGTGCCGGTCTCGCCGGTGAGCAGCACCGTCGAGGGGGTCGGGCTGACCTTGCGGACCTTCTCGTAGACCTCCTGCATCGCGGGGCTGCGGGTGCGCAGCACCTGGTCGGCGTCGACGCCCCAGAACCCCTGCCGCAGGTAGTCCAGCTCCAGCTGGGTCTGGACCTCGCGCTGGACGCTCTCGTGGACCAGGCGGATCTCGTCGGGCATCAGCGGGTAGGTCAGGTAGTCCGTGGCCCCGGCGCGCACGGCCTGGACCGCGCCGCGGATCCGCGCCGTGTCGGTCATCACCACCACCTGCACCCCCGGGAACGCCCGCCACACGGGGTACAGCGCCTTGCGGATCGTGCGGTAGTCGGCGACGTCGGCGGCGTCGGCGGCGATGGCGTCGAGGTCGACGTAGAGGAACTCGGTGGGCGGCGTGTTGGGCCGCGTCAGCGCCACGGACAGGTCGGGCACGCCCTCCACCTGGCACCCTTCGAACACGCTCCGCAGGGCGTCGGCCGCCTGCTGGCTGGAACCCACGACGAGGACACGCGGCATGGTGCGTCCAGGATAGCGGAGCGGCCGGCGGCCGTCAGCCGCGGACGGCGCCTCCGCTGCATCCCGATTTCTCCGTCGCTGGCACGCGGGTTGCTTCGCCTCCGCGTCGGTCCCACGAGGCGGACCTGGCGAGGAGTCCGGCGATGCGCGAGCTGCCGATCCTGGTGTCGGTGCCCCACTCGGGCCTGTGGATCCCCCAGGAGGTCGACGACCTCTGCGCCCTCCGCCCCGACGAGATCGTCGCCGACGCCGACATCGGCGCCGCCGAGATCTTCCACCCCCTCCAGGCGCGCGTGGTGGGGTTCGTCTCCTCGCCGATCGCCCGCTCGATCGTCGACGTCGACCGCTCCGAGGGCCAGCACCGCCGCTGGGGCAGCGCGGGGCGGCGGACCTGCTGGGGCGCGCCGGTGTACCACACCCAGCCCTCGGCCCAGACCATCGACGTGCTGCTGCAGCGCTACCACCGCCCCTACCACGAGCGGCTGCGCAGCGTCGCGACCCGCGTGGCGATGGGGTTCGACCTGCACACGATGGCCGAGGTCGGCCCGCCGATGGGCCGCGATCCCGGCCAGCCGCGGCCCAAGATCTGCGTCGGCGGCGGCCGCCTTGGGATCCGCGAGGAGTGGTACCAGGAGCTGGTCCTGGCGCTGCAGGAGGCGTTCGAGCTGCCGGTCTCGCTCGACCTGCCGTTCCAGGGCGGCTACACCGTCCGCTCGCGCCCGGGAGGCATCCCGTGGGTCCAGATCACGCTGGCCCGCACGCCCTGGGCCAGCGACGAGGACAAGGCCGCGGCGCTGTTCGCCGGGCTGCGGCGGTTCTGCGATCAGGTGCTGGTCCCCGCGCCCCGCCCCGTGACCCGCGCCCAGGCGTGATCGCGGCCCCGCTCAGCGCGTCCGCGCCCGCCACGACTGGACCCAGTCGGTGGCGGCGTCGTCGTCGAAGCCCGTCTCGCGGAACGACGCCGGCCGCAGCGTCAGCGTGCCGTCGTCGAGCTCGTCCACGACCCCGAGGACCTCGACGTCGCTGTCGACGTGCTCGGCCAGCAGGCGGCCCACGGCGGTGTTCTCCACGAGGAACTCCAGCCCCTCGTCGGTGACCAGCAGGACCTGCTCGGCGCGGTCCTCGTCGTCGCGCTCCAGCGCGATCAGCGCGCCGCGGACCAGGACCCTGGGCGTGCGCTCGGTCATCGCCCGCCCTCCTCCAGCAGCCGGGCCGCCGCGCGCCCCAGCGCCTCGCCGATCGCCGCGTGGCGCTCGTCGTCGAGCTTCCCGGTCCACTCGTCCATGAAGGTCTTCTTGACCTCGACCGCCAGGGCGCAGACCCGGGGACCGAAGGACTGGTTGATCCAGGTCGGGAAGTGCCCGCCGCGGAACTTGACGTTCTCGCGCACGTCGAGGGCGCCCGCCCCGCCGCGGGCCTCGCGCAGCGCGGCGACGAAGCGGTCGACCTCGCCGCCCCACAGCGCGCGGTCGACGGAGCCGGTGCCGACGTTGATCTCCGGGTTGGCCGCGGGGTCGTCCGGCGGGGCGTCCGGTCCTCCGCGCCGGTGGCAGTACGAGTGCAGGTCGAGCACGACGATCCGCTCGTGCGCCATCAGCAGCTCGTCGAGCAGCATCGCGACCTGCTCGTAGAACAGGTCGTACAGCGTCAGGGACAGGTCGAACAGCTTCTGCGACGGCAGCTCGCGCCAGACCGTCAGGTTCCAGGCGTCCGCGGGCTCGATGTAGACCGCGCGATCGCGCGGGCGGTTGAGGTCGACCATGAACCGCGAGAGCTGCACCGCGACGCGGCTGGGCGCGATCGAGAGCCACAGGTCGGTGAACGGGTCCTCCTCCCGCAGGCGGGTCTCCTCGCTGACCTGGAGCACCCGGGCCGCGGCGCGCGGAACCTCGTGGCCGGCATGGATCGCGGTGGCGACCAGCGGCCCGTCCCCGGCGGTGATCGACCATGGGTGCTCGGGCTGCGCCAGCTCGGCGCGCACCGAGACCGGAATCGGGAACGGCATCACGGGCTCCTCCCCGCCACCGGGACGGTGACGGTCACGCAGTGCAGGGCACCCTCGTCGAGGGCCAGCCCGTCGACGGCCAGCGGCACGACGCGGCGGTCCGGGAACGCCTGGCGGATCCGCTCCAGCGCCAGGTCCGTGCGCGCGCCGGCGTCGCGGTAGATCGGGACGAACACGGTGCCGTTGAACACCACCAGGTTCAGGTACGAGCGGATCGCCGGGCCCTCGGGGTCGCGGGGCCAGGTCCGGGCCACGGGGGGCATCGGCACGCGGTCGATCCGCAGCGGCTGGCCCGCCGCGGTCCGCGCCTGGGACAGCGCCAGCTCGTTGAGGTCCATGATCGCGGCGTTGACCGGGTCCTCGGTCGGGACGAACTCGCCGAGCAGCACCCGGTCCTCGGCCGCCACGGCGAGGAACAGGTCCACGTGGGCCGCGGCGTTGCCGTTCAGGGCGGTCAGCAGCACGGTCTGCTCGCAGCCGAAGTAGTCGCGCAGCAGGGTGGTGTACTGATCCTCGGTCAACCCGTTTCGCTGCGCGCTGTAGGCGGTCGAGAAGCACAGCCCTGCGCCGTTGGAGAGCAGATCCCCTCCCTCGAGCCACATCGGCGGGCGGTACACCGGGAACCCGCCGAGCTCCTGGGCCAGGTGGGTCGGCACGGCGTCGTTGTAGACGCAGTTGACGAAGTAGCGCGGGTCCACGAACCCGTGCCCGGCGGCGCTCTCCACCGCGATCGGGCCGTAGTCCCGGATCCACACGGAGTCGAACGGGATGTCGTCGATCACGGTCACCGCCGCGAGCGGGACCGCGCGGCTGTCGAGCAGGTCGTCGAGGCGCGCGGCGTGGGCCGTGTCGACCAGGATCACGACGCGCCCCTCGTCCACCGCCTCGGCCACCAGCTCGACGAACCAGTCGTCGTAGTCGTCCAGCGCCGGGTAGGCCAGCACCAGGATCGCCGACGGCTCGAACGGGGCCGGCAGCCGCACCGGTCCCGGCGGCGGCGGGGTGTCCGCGAACAGCCCGGGGAACCGGTGGCGGATCTCCATCAGCGCGTCGGCCAGCTCGCCGTCGGTGCCGATCCGCTCCTGGGTCATCAGCAGCAGCTCCACGGGGTCGTCGCAGTCGCCGAAGATCCCCGAGGCCGTCTCCACGGTGGGGGCCTCCACCGTCGCCTCCGTGGTCGCCCCCGCCACCGACGGGCCCAGCAGGGCCACGACGACCGCGACAAGGGCTCCGCTCCAGCCAGGACCGCGCATACCGCTCCTCTCGACGCAGCAGGTCTCCATCCAGGAAGAGCAAGCGCCGTGCCAGCCGGGATCGACGCCCGGGACCGACCGGGGGAGCCCGGGAGGGGTGGCGTTCGGAACAGCCGGTTCCCCTCGGCCCCCCCGACCGGAACCGCCGCTTCCGATCCGGCCCGGCGGGAGGAGGCGCCGGGGCGGCACCGGGGCGCGTCCCCGGTTGGCCGCGGACTTGCAGGACGAGCGCGGCAGGAGAGCTGGGACGATGACCGACCCCCGGGTGGCCCGCCACGGAGACCCCGCGCTGCTCACCAGCACGTTCGTGCTCGCGGCGGGCAACGGCCTGCTGCTGACCCTGATCCCGGTCCGCGCGGCGCTGGACGGGCGCAGCACCACGTTCGCGGCGCTGCTGGCGATGGTCTACTTCGGCGGGCTCGTCGGGGGCTCGCTGGGCAGCCCGGTGCTGATCCGGACGGTGGGGCCGATCCGCACCTTCGCCGGGCTCGCCGCGGTGCTCGCCGCCACCGCCCTGCTGCTGGAGATGAGCGCGTCCCCCGCGGTGTGGCTCGCCCTGCGCGCCGCGGGCGGGTTCTGCGTCGCGGGGCTGTTCGTCGTGGTGGAGAGCTGGCTCAACGCCCAGGCCGCCACCGGGCACCGCGGGCGGCTGCTGGCGGTCTACGCGGTGGTGCTGTACCTGGCGCTGGCCTGCGGGCAGCTGCTGCTCTGGGTGGCCCCGGCGGAGGGGCCGCGGTCGTTCAGCGCCGCCGCGATCCTGCTGGTCTGCTCGCTGGTGCCGCTGGCGCTGTCGAAGGCCCGCGAGCCGTCCCCGGAGCGCCCCGAGATCCTGGGGCTGGGGCGGCTGTGGAGCCGCGCCCCGCTGGGGCTGGTGGCGTGCTTCGTCTCGGGGCTGCTCGTCGGGCCGCTGCTGGGCCTCGCGCCGATCTGGGCGATGCAGCCCGCGCAGGCCTCGGTCGGGGTCTCGGGGATCATGGCCGCGGCGATCGTCGGGGGGCTGGCGCTGCAGCTGCCGGTGGGCTGGCTCTCCGACCACGTCGACCGCCGCTGGGTCCTGGCCGCGGTGCTGGTGGTCCTCGGCGTCGCCGCCCCGGCGCTGGGGCTCGCCGGACCGCTGCCCCCCGCCGCGCTGATCGCCGGCGCGTTCCTCGTCGGCGGCCTGACGTTCCTGGTCTACCCGCTGGGCCTCGCCCTGGCCAACGACCGGCTCGCCCCCGGCCAGATGGTCGCCGCCGCCGGGAGCCTGATGCTGGCCTACGCCGTGGGCGCCGCGCTGGCGCCGCCGGTGGTCGGCCGCCTGATGGACCTGCTCGGACCCGGGGCGCTGTTCCCCGCCGTCGGGGTGATCGCCACGGCGGCCGGGCTGGCCACCGCCGTGCGGGCCCGGACCCACGCGCCGCTCCCGGCGGGGGACCAGGCCAGCTTCGTCCCGATGCCCACCACCGCCCGCAGCTCGGCGCTGGTCACCGAGGCCCTCGAGGAGTCGCTGGCCAGCTCCGGAGACGAGAAGCCTCCGTCAGCCGAGGAGCCGGTCGCCCGCGGGGCCTGACGCCGATCACCGGACCTGGAAGCGGACGCGGAGCCGCCCGTCGCCGGCGCCGAACCTCCGCAGCGGGATCTCCACCTCGTGGGCGTCCGCGAGCCCCGCGGGGAACGACACCGACAGCGGCAGCTCGCCGGTGATCGCCCCCTCCCCGGCACAGCGCCAGCAGACGTGGGCGCCGAACCCGCCGGCGCCCCGGCAGGTGGGACACGGCGCACGAGCGGGGACCAGCATCCGGAGCTGCCCGCCGCGCGCTGCCTGACCGGGCGTCAGCGGCACGACCACGTCGAGCTGCTCCTCGGTCTCGGCCCGCAGCGGAGCCAGCGACGCGAAGTGGCGCCACATCCACTCGAAGGGCTCCTCGAAGGTGGGACGGTGGGGCCGCATGGAGCGCAGCGGGTGGCCGCCGCCGCGCCCCGGGCGGGGACCGTCCGGGATCAGCGGCTCCGGCTCCGGTCCGCCCCGGGGGGTCCCCAGCGACTCCGCCGGAGGCGGTCGCCAGGTGCGCCGAACCCGGACCTGCTCGTCGTAGCGGCGACGACGCTCGGCGTCCCCGAGCACGTCGTAGGCCTCCTGCACGGCCTGGAACGGCCGGGCGTCGTCGCCGTAGTGGTCCGGGTGCAGCTCCTTGGCCAGCCGCCGGTAGGCGCCCTTGACCTGGCGGGGGCTGGCGTCCCGCGAGATGCCCAGGATCACGTAGTAGTCCTTGGCCATCGTCGCGGCTCAGCCGGCCCGGACCTCGATCCGGCGCGGGAGCGCCTTCTCCGCCTTGGGCAGCACCAGGCGCAGCACGCCGTCCTTGAGCGAGGCCTCGATGCGCTCGCCGTCGATGTCGTCGCTGAGCGTGAAGCGCCGCGTGAAGCCGCCGACCCGGTACTCCTCGCGCACCAGCTGGAAGCCCTCGGGGGCCTCGCCCACGCGGCCCAGCAGGGTCAGCACGCCCTCGCGCAGGTCGATCTCCAGGTCCTCCCGCGCCACCCCCGGCATGTCGGCCAGCAGGATCAGCTTGTCCTCGGTGGCGTGGATGTCCACGTCCGGGCTGAAGAACGGCCCCTCGTAGGTCGCCTCGCCCTGGGTCTTCTCGACCTCCTGCTTGTCCCGGACCTCGATCTCGGTGTCGGTCTTCTTGGTCGTCATCGTCCTGTCCTCCCCTAGCTCGTCGCCACGGTGATCTGGCGCGGAGCAGCCTCGGGACGCTTGGGCAGCCGCACCTCGAGCACGCCGTCGTCGTAGTGCGCCTCGACCTTCTCGCCGTCGACGAAGTCGGGCAGCGTGAAGCGCCGCGCGAAGGTCCCGAACATCCGCTCGCGCCGGTGGGCGCTGGCGCCCTCTTCCAGCTCGGGGGCCTCGCGGCGGCCCTTGAGCACCAGCTCGCGGTTCTCGAACGTGACCTCCAGCGCGGCGGGGTCGACCCCGGGGAGCTCGGCGCGCAGCAGGTACGCGTCGTCGGACTGGTAGATGTTGATCGGGGGGAAGACCCTGGAGCGACCGGCCAGCCCCGCGTTGGCGAAGAGACGATCCATCTCTCGCTGCATGCGCAGAAGGTCGGCCCAGGGGTTCCCTGCGGTCCCCAGCAGACTCGTCATCATGGCGTTCCTCCTTCCTCGCGGGCCCTCCGACGGCCCGCTTGTCGCATCGAACAACCCCCTGATAATCACCGCGAATCGAGCGTCAAGACCTTCCACATATCCCTTGTTTTCATTCAGGTTTCCGAGTGATCTGGTCGCCTTTCATCTGATTCATGGAACGATCCGTATCCCGGGAATTCGCGCGCCCCGGTCCCCGCACCTCGGGACGATCGTCGCGCCGCTACGTTGCGGCGTGCCAGAATGCCCGCGAGGAGGCTGCCATGGAGTTCCTGAAGAGCCTGGGGCTGGAGTTCGAGGCGCTCGACATCAAGCTGTTCGAGATCGGAGGCACGCCGGTCACGCTCGCCACGCTGTCGGTGCTGCTCCTGATCCTCGTCGTCACCTGGATCCTCTCGGGCCTGGTGCAGCGCGGGATGGGGCGCGCGTTCAAGCTGCGCGGGGTCAAGGACGAGGGCACCGTGGGGGTCACCAAGCGGCTGACCCACTACGTGATCATGATCGTCGGCCTCGGGGTCGGGCTCCAGACGGTGGGGATCAACCTCTCGGCGCTGTTCGCCGCCGGGGCGGTGTTCGCCATCGGGATCGGGTTCGCGATGCAGAACCTGGCCAAGAACTTCGTCGCCGGGGTGATCCTGCTGCTCGAGGGCTCGATCAAGCCGGGCAGCATCCTCGAGGTCGAGGGCCGGCTGGTCAAGGTCCAGAAGCTCGGGATGCGCTCGACGATCGCGCGGACGCTGGACGAGGAGGACCTGATCCTGCCCAACGCCAACATCGTCGAGGCGACGGTCAACAACAACACCCTCGACGACACCCTGCTGCGGCTGCGCTGCCCCGTCGGCGTGGTCTACAGCGCCGACATGCACCAGGTCCGGCAGGTGCTCGAGCAGATGGCCGCCGCGATCCCGTGGCGCGACCGGACCCACGATCCGGTGATCCTGCTCACCGACTTCGGCAGCTCCTCGGTGGACTGGGAGGTCTCGGTCTGGATCGACGATCCGTGGAAGCGCCGCCGATACCGCTCCGAGCTCAACGAGGCGATCTGGTTCGCGCTGCTCGACGCCGGGATCACGATCGCGTTCCCGCAGGTCGACGTGCACTTCGACCCGCCGGTGGTGGAGGCCGTGAAGCGCTACCGCGACGCGTCGTGATCGGGGTCAGCCTCCCCCGATCCAGCGGCGGTGGCGGAAGTACAGCAGCAGCCCCGCGGCCACCACCGCCATCGCCCCCAGCGCCACGGGGTAGCCGAACGCCCAGCCCAGCTCGGGCATGTTCCACGGCGACGCCGAGGGATCGAAGTTCATCCCGTAGATCCCGGCGATGAAGGTCAGCGGGATGAAGATCGCGCCGACGATGGTCAGCACCTTCATCACCTCGTTGGAGCGGAACGACACCGCCGAGAGGTAGGCGTCCACCAGCCCCGAGGCCATCTCGCGGTACAGCTCGACCACGTCCATCAGCTGGATCACGTGGTCGTAGCAGTCGCGCACGTACACCCGCGTCTCGTCCCCGATCAGCTCGTACTCCTCGCGCTGCAGCGCGGTGAGCACCTCCCGCAGGGGCCAGATCGCGCGGCGCAGCGCCAGCAGCTCGTGCTTGACGCGATGGATCGCCGCGATCTGCGACTGCTCGGGCCTCAGGAACACCTCGTCCTGCAGCGTCGCCAGCCGCTCGCCGCTGTCCTCGAGGATCGGGAAGTAGTGGTCGACCACCGCGTCGAGCAGCGCGTAGGCCAGGTAGTCGGCGCCGGCGCCGCGGATCCGCCCGCGGCCGGCCCGCAGCCGCTGGCGCACCGGCTCGAGGCAGTCGCCGGGGTGCTCCTGGAAGGTCAGCACGTAGCCCGGTCCGAGCACGATCCCGAGCTGCTCGGTCTCCAGCTCCGCTCCGGCGGAGGCCATCCGCGCCACGATGAACAGCTGCTCGCCGTAGGCCTCGACCTTGGGTCGCTGGCCCAGGTTGACCACGTCCTCCAGCGCCAGCGGGTGCAGCCCGAAGCGCTCGCCGAGCCGGCGCAGCACGTCGGTGTCGCCCAGGCCGTCGACGTTGACCCAGGTGGTGGGCCAGGCCTCGAGGAAGCCGTCCAGCGCGGACACGTCCTCGATCCGCTCCTCGACCAGCCGGTCCGGCCCGTAGGCGCTGACGCTCAGCCTCGAGGCGCTGGCGCCGGGACGCGGCTGGAGCGTCCCGGGAGCCGTCCCGGGCTTGACGTGGGTGCGGAAGATCGGAAGGGTTCGCCACAGGCGGTTGCGGTGCTGCGTCATGATCGCTCCCCGGCGGTCCGATCGAGACGATACCGCGCGGGGACGATCTCGGCACGAAGGGGGACCGATGGAGGAACAGCGCACGCGGTTGACCAACGAGTGGTGGGGGCTGGTCCGGATCGGGGTGGGGCAGGTCCACCACTGGCGGGTGGGCCCCCTCGACCTGTGGGTCCTGCGGCTGGCCGGCGAGTGGCGGGTGGCGCAGGCGCGGGGCGCGGACCCGATGGACCCCTCGCTGGAGAGCGAGCGGCTGACCGACCCGCCGGCGCTGGCCGAGCTCGGCGAGGTGCAGCGCTTCGCGGTGGACGACGACGAGGAGGTGATGGGCCTGGACCCCAAGCTCGCCGATCGCCCGATCGTGACGCGGCCCGAGGTCCCGTTCCACGTGCCCGCCGGCGAGCACGTGACGGTCTACGTCAGCACGCCGCTGTGGCTGCGCGTGGTCGCCGGGGAGTCCCCCGACGAGCTGCTCGAGATCCCGATCTACCGGCCCTCGGACACCTGGTTCGGGCCCAACACCCGCGAGGGCGAGCTGTGCTACGCCAGCCGCACGCGCTTCGTGCTCAACCTCGAGAACGCGCCGATGGTGCCCCACCGCGCGACCACGGCGCTGCAGATCCACAACCGCGCCAGCCGGCCGCTGACGCTGGACCGGGTCAACCTGCCGGTGGACACGCTGGCCCTGTACCAGGGGCTCGACGGCCGGATCTGGACGCCCGACGTGTCGCTGGTGCGCGCGCAGGACGACGACTTCGCCGAGCTGCGCGTCGCGGGGCGCGAGCCGGGGGGCACGCCGGGGGCGACGCGCATCGCCGAGCCGCGCCGGGTGGCCGCCGGCAACGCGATGATCCGGGCCTTCAGCTCGCTGCTCAAGCCGTGGCAGTGAGGGGGTGACGACGATGATCGAGACGCTGCAGGAGTGGTTCGGCGACGTGGAGGTCTCCGCGCTGGTCGAGACCGCGGTGGTCGCCGGGGTGGTGCTGCTCGTCGGGCTGACGACGGCCTGGCTGCTCCACCGCAAGCTGCGCTTCGGCAACCTGGGCCCGCAGGCCAACCTGCTGGTCCGGCGCTTCGCCTCGTACACCGTGGCGGTGGTCACCGTGATCTGGTTCCTGCGCACCATCGGGGTCGACCTCGGGGTGCTGCTCGGGGCGGCGGGGATCCTCACCGTGGCGATCGGGTTCGCGTCGCAGACGTCGGCGTCCAACGTGATCAGCGGGCTGTTCCTGATGGGGGAGCAGCCGTTCGTCGTCGGCGACGTGATCCGGATCGGCGACGTCACCGGCGAGGTGCTGAGCATCGACCTGATGTCGACCAAGCTCCGCACCTTCGACAACCTGCAGGTCCGGATCCCCAACGAGTCGATGCTGAAGTCCAACGTCACCACGCTGACGCGGTTCCCGATCCGGCGCGTCGACATGAAGATCGGCGTGGCCTACCGCGAGGACCTCGAGCGGGTCCGCGAGCTGCTGATGGCGCTGGCCGAGCGCAACCCGGTGTGCCTGGTGGAGCCGGCGCCGCTGTTCATCTTCCTGGGCTACGGCGACTCGTCGCTGGACTTCCAGTTCTCGGTGTGGGCCACCAGGGAGAACTACCTGGAGCTGCTCAACTCGATGCACCTCGAGGTCAAGCAGGCGTTCGACGAGGCGGGCGTCGAGATCCCGTTCCCGCAGCGCACCCTGGTGCCGAGCAGCAAGGGCCAGCCGTTCCCGGTGCAGGTCGTGGCGGACCGCGACAGCCCGTAGCGCAGGATCGCCGCGCTCCACCCGGCCGGGACGACCATCGAGCGCCGCGCCTCACCCTCCCCGGCGTCTCCCGGCCCCCGGGCTCGACCCACCCTGGATCGCGCTACAATGGACTCCTCTGCGTGTGCTCGCGTGGGGATAGCCCTCATCGAGGTATGCATCGTTGAAGCCCAGCCTGCGGAACACGGCGGACCGAGCGCGGCACTGTGTCGTGCAGGGTCGCTACCTCGAGGCCGCGGAGCTGTACCGCGAGCTGATCGACGCCGATCCGCACGATCCGCACTGGCACCAGGACCTCGGGGAGACGCTGCGGTTCCTCGGCCGCTTCACCGAGGCGGTCCAGTGCTACGAGCAGGCGATCCGGATCCACTCGACGCTGGGCGACGAGCTCAAGGCCCTCGAGCTGGCCAAGGTGATCCTCGAGATCGAGCCGTCCCGCGACTCGACGCGGGCGATCATCGACAAGCTCGCGCGCGTCCAGCGCACGGGGAGCGGCTCGCGCGCCCGCCCGGTACCCCGGCCGCGGCCGCCCCCCCGCGCGGCCCCCTGGGAGAGCGGTGGTCCGACGCGCCCGCAGGCGGACCTGCCCGACCCGCTGCGCTCGCCGTGGGAGCGCCCGCGCGCCGAGCCCGAGCGGGCGACCCCCGCTCCCACCTCGGCGGGCACGCCGACGACCCGGCCGGTCCCGGCCGCGCCGGAGCCCGACGCGCCTCCCCCGGCCGCACCCGGCGGCGCCATGCCCCCACCAGCGGAGTCGACCCCGCCGCCGGGCCAGGGCGAGGAGCCCTCGGAGCCGGAGCTCGCGGCTCGCCTCGAGGTGTCCCTCGACGTCTCGGCGGACCACGACTACCAGCTGGTGCGCTCCTCCACCGAGATGGTGCACTGGGATGGGGATGGCCGCGCCAGCCAGCGCGGTGGGGAGGATCGCGGGATCCCGCTGGACCTCGGCGCGAGCTCGGCGGGGGCCGAGGAGGGGATCGTCCGCTCTGCGGACGAGCTCGGCCACTGGGACCGCAAGCGCGGCGACGAGCCCGGGGCTGCGCCGGTGGCGACCCCGACCCCCGCGCCGGCCGAGCGCCCTCCGACGCCCGGGCCGCAGGCGCCCTACCCGCCCGATCCGACGCCCCCGCCGCAGGCGCACTACGCGCCCCAGGGTTCGCAGACACGGTACCCGCCGTACACGCCCTACCCGCCGCAGCCGCAGGGTCCGTACCCGCCGGCGCCGGCGCAGCCGCAGCAGCCTCCCGCCGGCTACCCCACCGGGCCGGGACCCTCCCAGCCGGTACCCTCGCAGCCCGCGCCGGCGCCCCGGCCCGACGACCAGCCGTGGCCCGAGGCCGCACCCCGCGCGACCCCGCCACCGGACCTGCCCGCCCCGTCGCCCGAGCCCGCGTACCCCGGCGTCGAGACCACGCTCGGGGGGGGCACCGACGACGGCGAGGAGGACAGCGTCTGGATGGAGTTCGACCTCGACGACGGGGACGAGGAGGAGGAGCGCTCCGGCGACGAGTTCGACGAGGAGCTGCTGCACGTCACCGAGCAGGACCTCGGCTCCGACGAGCTCCTCTCCCGGGTCCCGCCGATCCCGCTGCTCGACACCCTGTCCCGCCGCGAGCTCGTCGCCGTGATCCGCCGGGCCGAGGTCCGGACGTTCTACGACGACGACCCGATCTTCCGGGAGGGGGACCCGGGCAACTCGCTGTTCGTGATCGTCGAGGGGATGGCCGAGGTGACCACCGTGGGACCGCCGCCGCTGGAGCTCGGGACGCTCCACGCCGGCGACGTGTTCGGCGAGGCCGCGCTGCTCGCCGAGGCGGTCCGGACCGCCACGGTCACCGCGATCAGCGACGGGATGGCGCTCGAGATCTCCCGCGACGTGATGGTCGAGGTCGTGACCCGGCACCCCGACGTGCTCCGCAAGCTGCTGCGGTTCTTCCGGATGCGGGTGCTCGACGTGCTGGTCCAGACCCACGTGCTGTTCGAGCCCTACGCCGAGACCGACCGCGAGGCGCTCGAGAGGCGCTTCACGTTCGTCGACGCGCGCAAGGGGGCCTCCCTCGCCGCGCAGGGAGAGCCCACGGACGGGCTGCTGGTGCTGCTGGCGGGGCGCGCGGCGGTGACCCGCGACGGGCGCACGATCGGCGAGCTGTGCGCCGGCGACCTGCTCGGGGAGCCCTCGCTGCTCACCGGCCAGCCCTCCCCGATCTCGGTCGAGGCGACGACCAAGTGCTGGCTGCTGCGCCTCGACCGCGCGACGTTCAACCAGCTGATGTTCGATCACCCCCGCTCGCTGGACCTCGTCGAGGACCTGGCGGGGCGCTTCGAGCAGCAGCTCGAGGCGCTGGAGCGGGGGGCCCGCCTGGACCTGTTCTCGGTCACGATGCTGTAGACCCCGAGACGGCCCGCAAGATCTTGCCCACCGGGGCAACCGTTCCGGGCAACTCCTGGCCTGGTCCGCGCCTCGCCGGCACTCCACTTTCTACCGCGTCCAGATTCGGTTGTTCGAGTCGCTGATCACCCCCCGAGAGCCGC
>CAZOYV010000026.1:0-3805 GCA_964584075.1 uncultured Rickettsiales bacterium
CTGCGTGTATCATCCACGGAGCCGATGGTCACCACTCCGCCCGCCCCACCGCCTGCGTCCCCCGCCCACACCCGGGCGCTGATGTTGGTGTTCTTCCTGTCGGGCGCCGCGGGGCTGATGTACCAGGTGCTGTGGGTCCGCCAGCTGTCGCTGATCGTGGGGGTCACCAGCTTCGCGATGGCCACCGTCGTGGCCACGTTCATGGGTGGGCTGGCGCTGGGCAGCGCGCTGGCCGGGCGCGCGGCGGACCGGGTGCGCTCGCCGCTGCGGGTCTACGCAGTGCTGGAGCTCGCGGTGGCAGGCTCGGCGCTGCTCGCCCCGCTGGCGCTGGCGCTGGCCGCCGCGGTCCACCGCGCGTGGATCCCCAACGACACCCCGCGCGCGCTGGCGGTCGCGGTCGAGCTGCTGCTGTGCGCCGGCGTGCTGCTGGTCCCGACGACCTGCATGGGCGCCACCCTCCCGGTGCTGTCGCGGCACGTCGCGCGCAGCTGGGAGCGCCGCGGCCGCGATCTGGGGCGGCTGTACTCGGTCAACACCCTCGGGGCGTTCGTCGGCACCCTGGTGGCGGGCTTCGTCGCGATCGAGCTGCTCGGCGTGGCCTGGACCACCCGGGGCGCCGCGGCGCTGAACCTGCTGGCCGCCGGCGCGGCGCTGCTGCTGGCGCGGAGCCCTGCCGCGGCACCGCCGGCCCCGCCCGACGAGGCGCCGCGCTCCACCGCTGCCGGGCGCTGGTCGCCCCGCGCCGTGCTGGCGCTGGCCGCCGCGTCCGGGTTCCTCGCGCTGGGCTACGAGGTGCTCTGGACCCGCCTGCTGGGGCTGGTGCTGCTCACCACGACGTACACCTACACCACGATCCTGGCCACCGTGATCGGGGGTCTCGGGCTCGGGGCCTGGCTCGGCGCGCGGGCCGCCGACCGGGCCGGCTCGCCGGTGGCCTGGTTCGGGCTGCTCCAGATCGGCATCGCCGGCGCGGCGCTGCTGGTCTTCCCGCTGCTGACGCTGGCGCTCCACGCGTTCCCGCTGGTGCTCGAGACCGGTGGGCTCGGCTTCGTCCGCGGGCAGCTGTTCGGGGCGGCGATCTGCGCCGCGGTGACCGCCCTGCCGGCGTTCCTGATGGGCTGCAGCTACCCGGCGCTGGCCCGCGCCGCGACGCGCGCGCCCGGGGCCGTCGGCCGCCACGTCTCGCAGCTGTACGCGCTGAACACCGTGGGCGCCATCGCCGGATCGCTGGCGGCGGGCTTCGCGCTGCTGCCGGCGCTGGGGATCCTGACCTCCGTGCGCGTCCTGGTCGCCGGCAGCCTGCTGCTCGGCCTCGTCGCGGCGTGGCCCCGGCCGCGCGACCCGCGGTGGCACCGCCGCGCCGTGGCTGCCGCGGTGGGCGCCGCGCTGCTGATCGGCGCGCTGGGGGTGCGGCACGCCGACCTGCACGAGCTGTACGCCGCCCGGCTGCCCGAGGGGAGCCGGATCCTGCACCTCTCCGAGGGCGTGGCCTCCACCGTGATGGTCGCCGACTACTCGACCCCGCCGGTGCGGCGGATCTGGATCCAGAGCTGCTGGGTCGCCGGCACCGGGGGCAGCCAGAAGATGCTGGGGCACCTCTCGATGCTCCACGCGCGGGCCCACCCGTCCGTGGTCGGCATCGCGTTCGGCACCGGGCAGTCGTTCGGCACCGCGACCCTGTACGGCCCCACCCGGCTGGACTGCGTCGACCTCGACCGGAGGGTGGTCGAGGCGGGGGGGTACTGGTTCGCCGAGCACAACCACCAGCTGCTGGCGCAGCCCGAGGTGACGGTCCACATCCAGGACGGGCGGCGGCACCTCGCCGGGCTGCGCGAGCCGCGCGGCGCGATCCTGATCGAGCCGCTGCAGCCGTGGTCGGCGGGGGCCGTCAACCTGTACACCACGGAGTTCTACGAGACGGCCCGCGACGCGCTGGTCGACGGCGGGGTGATCACCCAGTGGTTGCCGCTGGACGACATCCCGCCCGATCTGAGCCGCTCGGTGGTCCGCACCTTCGTCGAGGTCTTCCCCCGGACCTACCTGTACCTGGACAACTTCGACCTGTGGATCGTGGGGGTCCACGGCACCAGCCGGCCCGACCTGGCGATCTGGCAGCGCCGGCTGGCTCCGGCCGCGATCCAGCAGGAGCTGGGCGCGATCGGCTACCCGGACCTCTCCAGCGTGCTGGCCACCCTGGTGGCCGGCCCCGAGCAGGCCGCGGCGTTCGGCGACGCGGCGGCGCTGCTGACCGACGATCGCCCGACGATGGAGTTCCGGGCGCCGCGGACGATGAGCGAGCACGGCCACCTGGCCGCCAACTTCGCCGCGCTGGCCGAGACGTGCCACGATCCGCTCGCGACCTTCGACGGGCTCGACCCGGCGACCCCCGCCGCGCTGCGCGACGGGGACACCGCGCGGGCGCTGATCGACGGCCTGGTGCTGCTCGACGGGGGGCACGCCGCCGAGGCCGCCGAGGTCTACCGCGGCGCCCTGCTCGCGGCCCCCGAGGTCGGCCGCGTGCGCTGGATGTACCGGCGCGCCACCCAGCGCTCCGCCAGCGAGTGGCTCGCGCGCGACGCCCGCGCCGAGGCCCGGGCCGCCTACCGGGCGCACCTGGCGGTGGACCCGTCCTTCGGCGGGGGGTGGCTCAACCTGGGGCTGCTGTACGCCGAGGACGGCGAGGACGAGCAGGCGATCGCCGCGCTGCGAGAGGCCCGCCGGGACCCCGAGACCCGGCAGCGGGCCGACCTCGCGCTGGGCATGCTCGGGGCCGGGGGGGACGAGCCCCCCGGGGCCGAGGAGCGGAGGGAGCGATGACCACGCCCTGGAGGCACCTGGGCCGGTTCGGGTGCGGGACCCTGCTGCTGATCGGCCTGGTGGGGTGCCCCTCGGACGAGGACCCACCCGCGCCACCGGACCCCTGCGCCGCCGATCCGGTGGTGACCGCCGACGGCGACGGGATCGCGGTCGAGTGGCCCGGCTGCGCCACGGCCCGCTGGACCCCGCGCCTGCTCGGGGAGGGGACGATGTCCGTCGCCTTCGAGGGTCACGGGCGCACGGTGCAGCCCACGGTCGTGGCCGGCGACGGGGCGGCGGTGTTCGAGGGCCTCGTCCTCGACGGGGAGGTCGTCCTCGACGGCGACGGGCCGCTGCGCTGGTGGCGCCAGGGCTACCAGTCGTGGTCGTGGTCCGGCGTGGTGGAGCCGGCCGCGGAGAGCTCGGGATCGCCCCCGGCGCTGGACGGCGACGGCGAGGACGTCACCGCCGAGACCGCCGAGGGCTCGTGGTGGGTCGGCCTGCTCGGCCGCCACGGCGGACCGTCGCTGCTGACCGGCGCGCTCTCGGCCAGGCGCACCAAATTCCTCGCCGCGTACGGCGGCGACCGGCACCAGGTCGCGTGGGGCACCCGCGGCGAGCGGATCGCGCTGCAGCAGGACCAGCAGCTGGTCCTCGACCCGCTGTGGATCGACGCGGGCACCGACCCCGACGGGCTGTACCGCCGCTACGCCGCGCAGGTCGCGGAGCGCGCCGCGCTGGCCCCGCCCCCCGAGCCCCCGCCCACCGGGTGGGCCACCTGGTACCAGTTCTACGACTCGATCGACGAGGACGCCGTGCGCGCCAACCTGGTCCAGGCCGAGGCGATCGACCAGCGCGACGACCTCGCCGATCTCGACGTGTTCCAGATCGACGACGGCTGGCAGATCCGGTGGGGAGCGTGGACCGCCGGCGACGACTTCCCCTCGGGGATGGCCGCGCTGGCCGCCGACATCGCCGCGGCCGGGTTCACCCCCGGGCTGTGGATGGC